>JBCBHR010000114.1:0-6309 GCA_038525365.1 Pseudomonadota bacterium
GCCTTTCGTCTGAAACTCGTTCCCGACGTCACCCACTACGACTTCTTCCGCTGGCAGAAGCTGACCTTCGGCATCTCGGCGGTGGCGATGATCGCCTCGGTGATCATCATCTTCCTGAACGGCTTCAACTTCGGCATCGACTTCAAGGGCGGCTCGCTCATCGAGGTCCAATCGAAGACCGAAACGGCCGATCCCGGCGCGATCCGCTTGGCGCTCAATGATCTCAACCTCGGCGACGTGCAGGTGCAGGAGTTTGGCACACCGCGTGATGTGCTCATCCGCGTGGAAAGCCAGGGCGCAGGCGACAATGCGGAGCAGACCGTCATCACCAATGTTCGGAGCGCTTTGGAGACCAACTACGATGTGCGGCGCGTTGAAGTCGTTGGGCCGACGGTCTCCGGCGAATTGGCAACAGCCGGCACCATCGCGGTTCTGGCCGCGCTTGGGGCGATCCTCGTCTACATCTGGCTCAGGTTTGAATGGCAGTTTGCGCTCGGTGCGATCATCGCGACCACCCACGATGTCCTGCTGACCATAGGGATGTTTGTGATCACGGGGTTGGAATTCAACCTGTCATCCATCGCCGCAATCCTGACGATTGTCGGTTACTCGCTGAACGATACGGTCGTGGTCTACGACCGCGTGCGCGAGAATTTGCGACGATACAAGAAAATGGACCTCGCCGACCTGCTTGACATGTCCATGAACCAGACCTTGCCGCGCACGATCCTGACGTCTGTCACAACGCTGCTCGCCTTGTTTGCGCTCTTCATCTTTGGCGGCGAAGTGCTGCGCTCGTTCGTGTCGGCCATGATCTTTGGCGTCGTGATCGGCACATATTCGTCCATCTTTATCGCAGCGCCTGTCCTGATCATGTTCAAGCTGCGCGCCGAGGCGATGTCGCGTGATGATGACGATGCGACGAAGGAAAAAGCTGCAACCGCCAACACCATGCCTGTCGATCTGGGGCAGGGCTGACACGCGATGGCGGACGAAGTGCGAGGCGACATACGCGCCGGGCTGGAGATGCGGCCCGCGCGCTTTCCGGGCCGCGCGCCGGTGGACGCTTACGGCAATGGCGGCTTTCGCTTCGCCGATATGAGCCATCGCGGTTCAATCCTCATGCTTCCAAGCGGCATCTATGCGTGGCCGATTGATGCCTTTGCAGACGCCTCCATGGCTAATCTCGGTCAAGTGGCTGAGGATGCCGACGACATCGAAGTGCTGCTGTTTGGCTGCGGTGCGGACATGATGCGTGTGCCCGCCGCATTGCGCGAAGCGCTGGGCGAACTGGGCATTCGCCCGGACCCGATGAGCACAGGCGCTGCTGTGCGCACATACAATGTGCTTTTGGCAGAAGACCGCCGCGTGGGCGCTGCGTTCATCGCGGTTGATGAAGCCAAGAAATCCCGCTGACATGGCAGATGACTGCTGATGGGCGAGAAAGGCGCGGCCACCACAAGTCTCCTGCCGACGCTGCGCGAAGCGTCGCGTTTTCGATACACCTGCGTTCTCTACGCACCGGCGGCGAAGCGTGAGGCGCTCGCCGCACTTCACGTGTTTCTATCAGAGATAGAGCGCGTACGAGATTTGGTGTCGGAGCCGTTGCCCGGCGAAATCCGCCTGCAATGGTGGCGTGATGTGATTGCCGGGATACGCTCAGACGAGGCAAGGCAAAGCCCCGCCGCCGACGCGCTCACGGGCGTGGTTGATCGATATGGGCTCTCAAAGGATCGGTTTGATGCCTACCTCGACGCGAAGACATTTGACCTCTACGACGATCCGATGCCGACCACGGCGGATCTGGAGGGGTTTTTCGGCGAGACGCAGTCGGTCTTCCTTCAAATGGCAGCGCAGGTCTTGTGCGATGGTGATCAACTGCCCGATGGCAACGCCGCAGGCCATGGCGGCATCGCGTTTGGGGTGACGGGCGCTCTGATGGATACTGCCAAACACCGTGCACGTGGTCAGGTCTATGTGCCCGCCGATCTCCTGTCGGCGCAATCGCTCGACCGTGACGGATTTGTCAGCGGAGAACACGAAGCCGCATGTCTGGCAGCGCTTCAGCAATTCGCAGCATTTGGCCTGGATCACCTGTCCAAATGGCGTTCGAATATGGACAGCGTTCCAACTGCCGCAAAGCCTGCCTTCATGCCTTTGGCGCTGTGCGAGCCGGTTCTGAAGCGGGTCGCCGAAAATCCTGCTCTCGCCATTGCGGCTGATCTCGAGCCGAACCCGATTGCCCTGCAATGGCACATGTTCCGCTTTTCGACGCGGCTGTAGCGGCATAGTTTCCGCCCATGGAACTGCTCATACTCGCCATTGGAGTCGTTGCAGGCGTCAGCTTGGTCATTGCGCTCGTGCATCTGACGGGTGGGTCGCGTGTGGGGCGCTTCTGCGATGAACAACACGTGGCCGCTGAGTTTGAGCATGTGTTTCCAGACCTTGCTGTCGACGGCATTCACATGACCAACACCAAACGCGACGCCTTGGTGCTGCTGCGCAATGATCTGATCGCACATGTGCGCATGATGGGCGACAAGCCGGTCGTTCGGCTGTTGTCAGAACCGGAAGTTGCCTTGACGCAGGTTCTTGCAAGGGAAAGCGCGGTGGTGCTTCCTGCCGATGGCTTGGCGGCCTCACGAACGGTCTTGCAATTTGAGGATCGTCTGGTCTTGAGTGCCGTCAGCAACCGCATTTCGCGCACGACCAACTGACCTCGAAGAGCAAGATGAACCTGAACCAGATCATACCCGACTATCCAAATGTCACGCAGATCGCGATCCCGTTTTTCGTGATCGCAATTGTGGTTGAAGTCTTTCTTCTGCGCCAATTGCGCAACGAGCGGCTGGCCGGGTTTGAAACGCGCGACACGCTCACCTGACTCATGATGGGTGTTGGCAATGTGGTGGCCGGTCTGCTGTTTGGCTTCATTGCCTTTGCGGTGCTGATGTGGGCTTGGCAGTTCCGTGTTTACGATTTCGGCTTTGCCTGGTGGGCTGTGCTCCTGTGCTTCATAATCGATGATTGCCGCTACTACTGGTATCACCGCATTGCGCACCGCTCCCGCTGGGTCTGGGCGGAACATATCAACCACCACTCGTCACAGCATTACAATTTGTCGACGGCGCTGCGCCAAAGTTGGACCGGCACTTTCACAGGCATGTTTATCCTGCGCATTCCGCTGGTGCTGATCGGGTTTCACCCGGTGCTGATCGCGTTCGTGGGCGGGCTGAACCTTGTCTATCAATTCTGGATCCATACCGAGGCGATTGGCAAAATGTGGAAGCCGTTTGAACTCATCTTCAACACGCCATCCCACCACCGCGTGCACCACGCGACGAACCCGCGTTATTTGGATGCCAACTATGCGGGCACGTTGATCATCTGGGATCGGATGTTTGGCTCATTTGTTGAGGAGCGCGATGAAGACATGGTGCGCTATGGGCTTGTGAAAAACATCGGCACGTTCAACCCGGTCAAGGTGGCGTTTCACGAATGGTGGGCGATGTTTGCCGATGCCTCACGGCCCGGACTCACGATGCGCCAGCGTTTCGGATATTTGTTCATGCCGCCCGGATGGAGCCATGACGGCTCTCGAGACGATACCGCCAAGTTGAAAGCCGACTATGTGCGACGGCATCCCGACCAAGCCGGAATGCCGGGTGTGCCGAAGCAGGAGCAATAGATATCACACGTCGCCGGTGTATTCGCCGCGCGCCGGATAATCGTTGGCAATCGCAAAATCGAGCGCGGCAACGAGTTCCGAAAAGTGCGGTCGCACAAATGGCATGGTTTGTGTCGAGCCGTAATAGAGCGTTTGCTGCGGTGTCACCATGAACAGGCCGGGCTCGGAAAACAGCGCAGGCTCTTCAATGCCGATTGAGGTTTTGCCGCGCGATGTGGAGATGTAGAGGCCCCATTCTCGCGCCTTGCCGAGCGGCAAGTCATAGGCAAAGCGCAGAGATTTCGCCTCGATTTTATCGGCCATGGCGCGTGTGCGCTCTTCGCCATCGGAGCTCACAGCAATGGTTTTCACGCCGCGCTCGGCAAAGGCCGCCACCTGCTTTTCAAACTCGGTGAGGTATCGTGCGCAGATCGGGCAGTGCAGACCGCGGTAAAAGCAAATGACTGTGCCGCGTTCTCCACCGTCCGTTGAAAGATCGAACGCACCGTGATCGAGCGTTGGCAGCGATAGGTCAGGGGTTTTCTGGCGGGGAGTGAGCATGATCTGGAAGCCTTGGTTTTGGAGTTGCGTTTGCCGCCTATCGAAAAAGCCTGGGACACGTACAAGTCACACTTGTTTGAATTGCCATCTACGGTCCGGCGGCCACGCGACATTAACGTTGTTGCGGCCTTACGATGGTTAAGCAAACGTAAATATGCTTAAGCGCTTCCTCGATAGGGGTACGAGTTATGTTGGACAATATTCGCGACACCGCAAAGGACGTTGCCGCCTTGGGCGCGCCGCTGACGCTGCCATGCGGTCAGGTGATCAAAAACCGCATTGCCAAGGCGGCCATGACCGAAGGGCTCACCGACGGAAGCAACACGGCCAATGATCGCCTGGTGACACTTTACACCCGTTGGGGCGAGGGCGGTGCCGGCGTGTTGATCACGGGCAATGTGCTTGTTGACCGCTGGCATTTGGAGCGTGGTGGCAACGTCGCCATCGATGGGCCGCAATCCAACGCGGCGCTGGCGGCGCTGGCTGACGTGGCAGCAGCCGCAAAAGCGCATGGCGCACGCATCTGGGCGCAGTTGAACCATGCCGGCCGCCAAACCCAAAAGATGATCAACCCCCAGCCGAAAGCGCCGTCCGACGTCGGGCTGAAGATGGGCAATGGGCGCTTCGCCAAGCCGTCGCCATTGACCACGCAAGACATCCAAGCCGTCATCGCAGCCTTTGTGCATGCCGCCAAAACCTGCGAGCAGACGGGCTTTGACGGTGTGCAAGTTCACGCCGCCCACGGCTATTTGATGAGCCAATTCCTGTCGCCGCTCGCTAACCGTCGCACCGATGAGTTTGGCGGTTCGCTGGAAGCGCGCGCAAAGGTTCTCCTGGACATCATCAAGGGCATCCGCGCAGAAGTCCGCGCTGACTTCGCCGTCACCGTCAAACTGAATTCCGCCGATTTCCAGAAAGGTGGTTTTTCCGAAGATGACAGCGTCACCGTGGCCAAATGGCTTGCGGAGGCCGGCTGTGACCTTATCGAAGTGTCGGGCGGCAATTATGAACAGCCACGCATGATCGATTTCAACCGCAAAGACCCGCTGGCAACTGACGCAGAAAAGCGCGAAAGCACAAAGAAGCGTGAGGCCTATTTCCTTCAGTTCGTTCCGAAATTGCGCGCCGCAGTCGACATTCCGGTTATGGTCACAGGCGGCTTTCGCAATGTGTACGCCATGGTTGACGCGATCACCGAAGATGGTGTGGACATGATCGGCATTGGGCGGCCGTTCTGCCTGAACACAGCGGTTGGACACGACATCCTGAATGGCGCGCTCACCACGCTTGAAAGTCGCGACGATGACCTTGTCATCGGATCGGGTCTGCTTGGCCCACGGTCGCCCATCTCGTTCCTGCGTGACCTGAATGCCTGGGGTTCGCTTGGCTGGTATTACCAGCACATCTACACGCTGGCCGATGGCAAAGAGCCGGACCGCAAATTATCGCCGTTTCGCGCGCTGCTTGCCTATGACAAGACCGAGGCGAAGACCGCCAAAGCGCTGATCCGATGACCGACCGTTAACCTTGCTCTACGGAAGCGGGCATTTTAGCCGCCCGCTTTACCCTGTCTTCAGCGCTGCCCGCCTAGGTTGCGGCGAGTAGAATGAAGGCTGGTCCCATGCATATCGCGGCAGAACAAACGTCACCAAAGGCCAATGACGCCCCATATCCGTTTACGCGCACCGATGTGTGGCCGACGGCGGGCTATGGCATTGTCGCTGTCCTCGCGGTCATGACATTTGCATTTGGCTCGCTCAGCTTCAAGGCGACCGGCGCAGGCGTCGCGATTGCATATCTGACTGCCATCATGGTCATCACAGGCATGATTGGGCCGATGCGCGCAGGCGAAAACGTTGCCGCCATGCGCTCACTGGCGCGCACATTGAGTGCGGTCGGTTTTGCAGGTGCCATCATCGTGGTCACCCAACTTTTTGCGTCCAGTATGGCGATCGCGATCGCAGTGCCGCTCGCGGCGATTTCGTCCGGCATGTTGTTGATTTTCACCAGCGTCATCGGCGCAACCATCGTCAGCATCCTCACAGACCAACGCGGCGCTGTCGCCGTGGCGGTGTCTGATC
>JBCBHR010000115.1:0-6204 GCA_038525365.1 Pseudomonadota bacterium
CACAGCAGCAGCCCGACGATGAACGGGCGCTTGGTCGTCTGCGCATGATCTACAAAGGCGTCGAGCGGTCGGCAGCAGGCAAGGCGGTTTTGGAAATCGTGGCCGATGTCAAAGCAATGGACAGGGATGACCTCCCCAAAGTGCCCCGCCCTGCGCCGTCGCCGGAGGGGACGGGTGCCGCGGTCGATCTTTTGAAAGTGCTGTTGAAGCTGACCGCCGAAGAACATGACGTCGCCCAGAAGATCATCGCCAATGCCAATCAGCTTGAGCAGATCGCGATCCATGGCGAAGATGCAAACGTAGACGCCATGAAAGGTTGGCGGCGCGATATCTTTGGTGATCGGGCGCTTGAGCTTCTCAATGGTGGCATCGCGCTTGCGTTTGACAACCGCAAAATCACGACCATCATCCGCTGACGAGACGCACGTCGATTTCGCGACCGGTGACCTTCGATAACTGGTTGAGGCGACCGCGCGGGCGTTCACCGAGCAGATGCCCAAGACTTTCAGGCACAAGCAGGATCATTGTCCCGTCATGGTTTTCTTCCCATGTCAGCCGGTCAATGATGCCCGGCATTGAGGCCGTGAAAAGATAGGCCACGCGCAAAAACGCGCCGAGATATTTCGCGCGCTCCCAGATGCGCTTGTCGGTGAGCTTCTTGATTTCCGGCGCCAGCGACTCGTTCTTAAGGCCCTCGTAGCGGAAATAATTGGCGAGCGCGATGAACGCCCTGCCCCGGTGGTCAACCTGCACGAAACTGGAATACGCAATAATCGCAAGCGACTGGGTCGAGCGGTAATCCGGATGGGCGCGCCAACCGATATCGGCCAGCCGACAAGCCGCATCGCGGTAGCGGGCCTCGTTTTCGCTTTCGCCGATGCCAAACGCCTTAAACGCATTGCCCGTCCAACCGCCCAGTTCGCGCGCATGGCGCGGCGAGCGGGAGCGCAGCACCGCCAATTCGTCCGCAGCCTCCAGCAATCCGTCACGCGCCTGAACATCCTCCGGCAGTTGCGCAAACAGATATCCTTCGCGGACGCCGAGCGCGGAGAAGAACACATTGCGCGGCTGCATGGTTTCCAGCAGTTCCGCCAGCACCACGGCGCCAAACGGCAAAAGCTGGCGGCGCGAACGTGACACCATATGGATGCCTTTGACCTTTTCCATGTCGGCTTCAGCCAGCTTTCGGCAAAACCGGATCATCTCTTCGGTCTCCACACCATAGGCATGGGTGACGTGGAGCGGATAATCGGTGGCTTCCATATGAAGTTTTGCGAGGTTTCGCCACGTACCGCCGATGGCGTAGAAATCGCGGCCATGCCCTAGACGTACCGTCTCCTCGCCTTCCAATTCGCCGCGCGCGATCGACGCAGCTTTGGAAAGCGACCCATCCGCGCGTTCCTGCAGCCGGATGCCGCCAAGCTTGTAGGTTTTTCCGTCGCCGATTGTGTCGTCGTGCACATCGACCAACTCAAGGCTTCCACCGCCAAGGTCGCCGGCAATCCCGTTTGGGCGGTTGAACGCAGAAATCACACCATAGGCCGAATAAAGCGCTTCATCCTTGCCGGACAGGATATTGATGTCGGCGCGCAGGATGGATTGTGCCCGCTCAACAAAGTCCGGACCGTTTTCCGCTTCGCGTGCGGCGGCAGTCGCCAGCACATGGATCGTTTCTGCTCCCGCCTGATCGCACAGGGCTCGGTAGCGCTTCAGCGCTGATAATGCGCTTTCGACAGCATCCGGGTCCATGCTTCCGGTCTGCGCGATGCCACGGCCGAGGCCGCAGGAGACTTTCTCGTTGAAGAGCATCGCAGGCGCACGAACATTGCCCTCATAAACGACAAGGCGCACAGAGTTTGATCCGATATCAATGACGGCGACCGGAGAGCGACCGCCGAGACGCCCTTGCGCGTCTGAAATATCAATCACGTAACGTCATCCGCGGCTTACCCCGTCCTCGCGCGAAATAACGCTTGTCATCGTTTGCGGTGTGCGATCAAGCGGGGTGCCGATGATTTGAGTGATTTTCCACGGCCCGATAGGCTCGGATTGGTCATGAAGTAGTGCTGCGCGTCGAATTCCTCTTCGTCATCGCCGGGCTGAATGCGCACTGAGCGCCCATCTTCCCCAATGACGAAGCTTTGGACATTGTCCAAAAGATTGGCGAGCATGATCTGTGAGAGGACCTGTTCGTGCACGGTCTCGTTTTTCAACGACACAAGCGTTTCCACGCGGCGGTCGAGATTTCGTGTCATCAGATCAGCGGAACCAATATAAACGATGGCGCTGTTCGACGGCAGCTTTTCGCCATTCGCAAAGCAGTAGATGCGGCTGTGCTCAAGGAACCGTCCAACGATAGACTTCACACGGATGTTTTCCGACAAGCCCTCAACGCCCGGACGAAGGCAGCAGATGCCACGCACCACTAGGTCGATTTCAACACCAGCTTGACTGGCGCGATAAAGTGCGTCCACGACCTGCTGATCGACGAGTGAATTCATCTTCATCCAAATGCCGGTCGGCTTGCCCGCCTGAGCATTGGCGATCTCATTGTAGATGCACTGGATAATGCGATCTTTCATGTGCATCGGCGAGACGGCCAACTGCATCGTCTCGCTGGGATCAGCATAGGACGTGATGAAATTGAACACCTGCGCGACGTCATGGGCGATGGCTGCATCGGTCGTGAAGAAAGACAGGTCAGTGTAAATCTTCGCGGTGATCGGGTGGTAATTGCCGGTCCCGAGATGGACGTAGTTGCGCAAACCCGTCTCCTCGCGGCGCACGACCAGTGACATCTTGGCGTGTGTTTTCAGCTCCATGAAACCGAAGACGACCTGCACACCAGCGCGCTCCAAATCGCGTGCCCAACGGATGTTGGCTTCCTCGTCAAAGCGCGCGCGCAGTTCAACAAGCGCTGTCACCGACTTGCCCGCCTCTGCGGCGTCCATGAGGGCGCGCACGATGGGCGAGTTGTTGGAGGTGCGATAAAGCGTCTGCTTGATGGCGATGACATCGGGATCGGCGGCTGCCTGATGCAGGAATTGGACGACAACGTCGAACGATTCATAGGGGTGATGAACGATGATGTCCTTTTCCGAAATCGCGGAAAAGCAATCGCCATTGTGCTCGCGGATGCGTTCGGGGAAGCGCGCGGTGTAGGGTTCAAACAACAAGTCCGGACGGTCGAGCTTGACGATCTCGGACACGGTGTTGAGCGCCAAAATGCCCGGCTGGACGCTGATATTGGCGTCCGTCACACCGAGTTCATGCGCCACAAACTCACGCAGTGTGCGCGGCATTTCGTGGTCGAATTCGATGCGGATCACCTGGCCACGACGGCGCCGCTTCAAGGCGCTTTCAAATAGGCGCACCAGGTCTTCGGCTTCCTCTTCGACCTCAATGTCGCTGTCGCGGATGACGCGGAACGTGCCTTGCCCCTTGATCTGGTAGCCCGGATAAAGCCTGCCGATGAAAAGGCTCACCATGTCTTCCAAGGTGACGAAGCGCGCATTGGGCGCTTCCGTTGGGATCGCCACAAACCGATTGAGCGCGACCGGCAGGCGAACGAGCGCGTTCATGGATTTCTTGTTGGTCGGGTTGACCAATTGAAGCGCGATGGAAAAGCCGAGATTTGGAATGAACGGAAACGGGTGCGCCGGATCAATCGACATCGGCGTGAGCACCGGAAAAATATCATCGATGAATTTCTCTTCAAGCCACGCGCGCTCTTCGGTGTCGAGGGCTTCGGCGCGCACGATTTCGATGCCCTCTTGGGTCAGCTCTTCGCGCAACTCCGACAGGACAATCTGCTGTTCCGACTGGAGCCGAGCAATCTCGTCGCTGACCAACTCCAACTGCTCAGCGGGCAGGAGCCCGTCATCGGAGCGTGAGATAATTTGTTCACGCACCTGGCCTGCCAAACCGGCCACACGCACCATGAAAAACTCATCGAGATTGGCAGCCGAGATCGACACAAAACGCAGACGCTCCAGCAGCGGCTGGCGGTCGTTTCGTGCTTCTTCCAGAACACGCCAGTTGAATTGCAGCCATGAGAACTCACGATTGACGAAGCGTGTCGGGTCGTCATTGTCGACCATGGCAACGCTTGGCAATTCAAGCGTCTGGACAATGCGGTCCCGGGTCTTGGGATCGTGCTGGTTCATGGCGGTTGGTTCCGTCGTTAAAGCTGATTTGCCTTTGGTAACACAGACTTGACGTCTTTTGCATGACATTGACGCTGCGGTTTGGGCGTCAAAACTCCAGCTGCGGGGGATGCCGTTGCAGAACTTCACGCACCAGCGCTGTGGACACCCGACGCTTGCGGGCCATGGACGCCGTGTCGAGTTCGGCAACAAGCTCGGTGGCTGCACGCAACGTGCGCGCCATGCGTGCTACGGCATAGTCAATCACCCCATCATCCACGGCCAATTGCCGGTCTGCAAAGAGCTTGACCATCACGCCGCGCAACAGGTCGTCGTCCGGCGGTTCGATGGCGATGATCGTCGCTGCGCGCAGGCGCGAAGCCAAGTCCGGTGTCACGATGGCTGCCAAATCCGGCGCATTGCGACCGGTGGCAAAGAGCGTGGTCCCGGCTTGGCGCACGGCGTTGATCAAGTGGAAAAGTACCGTTTCATTGGCCGGTGAGATCGCAAGATCGTCAATCGCCACATGTGCACCGGCTTGCGCGGCAGCGACCGCAGTCTTGAGGTTTATGTCTTGAAACAGCGTCGCGCCCGTCAAGCTGCGCCAAGCGGTGAGAATGTGCGTTTTGCCAGCGCCCGGATCGCCGACAATCATGGACACAGGCGAAATCCAGTCGGGCCACGTGTCGATGAGATGGATGGCGGCGCGGTTTGCATCGGAAACGACAAGGTCTTCGCGCTGAAGAGACGGTGCTTCGGCGATGGGAAGCACGAGCTGTTCCGGCGGGTCCTGTTTGGGCTCAGGCGGCTTCATTGTCCCGGTCCGGCACATCGGCGGTGCCGTGTCCCATGTAGAGATCGGAACCAAGGTACCGCTCCAGCGCAAAACGCACGAGAACGCCAACCGCTGCGGCGGCAGGCACGGCGATCAGCATGCCGGTGAAGCCAAGCAATGAGCCGAACGCAAACAGCGCAAACATCAGCCACACCGGATGCAGCCCAACGCTTTCGCCGACCAGTTTTGGCTGAAGGATATTGCCTTCGACAAGCTGACCGCCAAAGAAAATGGCCGCAACGATACCGATATTGATGAGTGAACCCGTGTAGCCGTCCGATGCGACGCTTGCGGCATCGGGCCAGTATTGAACAATTGCGACACCAACCGACAACACCAGACCCACGATGGAACCGACATAGGGAATGAAGCTGATCAGGCCAGCGATCAGGCCGATGAGCAGCCCGAAATTGAGCCCCACGACCGACAACGCGACGCCGTAAAACACGGCGAGGATCAGACAGACGGTGCCCTGCCCGCGTACAAACCCGGCAATCGCCTCGTTGATCTCGCGGCCAATGCGGCGCACGTCTTTCAAGTGATTGCGCGGCACCCAGCTGTCGATGGTGGCAATCATCTTGTCCCAATCGAGCAGCATGTAGAACGCGACGACCGGGGTCACGACGAGCAGACCAAGGATGCTCAACACGGCATTGGCCGACGACCAAATGCCGCCCAGCACCTGCGCACCGACACCGGCGGCCTGATTGAGCAGCTCGTTGAGCGACTGCCCCAGTTCGCCGTTTTGTTCCGCAAGCAACTCACCAAGCCAAGGGGCGCTCGCAATCAGGCTGTTCAGCAATTCGCGCAAGTTGGCATAATAAGTCGGCATGCTGTCGACGAACTCGGCGATTTGTCGGCCAAGGACGGGCACAACCGCAAAAAGCGCCACGACGAACAGCACCAGAAATGTGACAAGGATCGTAACGGTGGCCCACATGCGCGAAAATCCGCGCTTTTCCAGATAATCGGCGACCGGATCCAGAAAATAGGCAAGCGCAAGGCCTGCAAAGAACGGCAGCAAGACCGAACTAAACACATAAACAAATGCGCACACGACCAGCACTGCGCCCAGCCAAAACAGAGCCTGGCGCCTCACCGTGTTCATGGAGATGTGTTCGGTCATCGCTTCGCCAACCACCCTTCGTCCTGTGTGGAATAGAAGCCGCGCGGGGCTTATTCAAGGCGCAGCGTGCGTCCACGGCCCTACGATTGGGCGCAAAT
>JBCBHR010000116.1:0-6152 GCA_038525365.1 Pseudomonadota bacterium
GTGCGGCGTACGCATTCCTTACTCAAAGCGGCTTTCTGGTCACTCGGACGCGGATGCCGGGCTGCACGCATTGACAGATGCATTGTTGGCGACGTGCGGTGCTGGCGATATCGGCGATCATTTTCCGCCAACCGACCCAAAGTGGAAAGGCGCTGAAAGCCACATCTTCCTGTCCGAGGCATGTCGGGTCGTTGCCGCGCATGGCGGTACGATCATCAATGTGGATGTGACCCTGATTTGCGAGGCACCCAAGATAGGCCCGCATCGCCAAGACATGAGGGAACGCCTTGCATCCCTGACCGACATCGACATCGCACGCTGCTCTGTTAAAGCGACGACGAACGAAAAGATGGGCTTTATCGGCCGCCAAGAAGGCATGTGCGCCATGGCGACGGCCAGTGTGAGGTTTGCATGAATGACGATATCGACATGGATGACGACGATTTGGACGATGGCGGCGACCCAATCTACGCGCTCGCCGAACGCCTGATTGATTTGGCAACCGAAGCCGAGGTGATGGTCGCAACCGCGGAGAGCTGTACCGGCGGCATGATCGCGGCGGCGATCACCGACGTTGCGGGCTCCTCCTCGGCACTGGATCGGGGTTTTGTCACCTATTCCAATGGCGCAAAGGCAGAAATGCTGGGCGTGCCGGAAGCTGATATCGAAAAGCACGGCGCCGTATCGGAAGAAGTGGCTGCGGCCATGGCTGAAGGCGCGTTGGCGCGTTCCGACGCGGACATTGCCGTTTCCGTCACCGGTGTTGCGGGTCCAGGCGGTGGGTCGGACATAAAACCGGTGGGCCTTGTCTGGTTTGCCTGCGCCTCGGCGTGGGCACCAACGCTTGCGCTGTCCGTTCGCTTTGATGACAACGGGCGCGCTTATATTCGCCATTACGCGGCGCTGACAGCCCTGGAAATCTTGCTCGACACGCTGGAAAACCGGCCTCCATCAAACCGAGAACCGGTCAGTGGAACCGCTTAAAGGCGCGTTAGGCCGCCTTTGGATAGATGGCGTCAGCTCGCGCCTCGAAGGCGGAAGAAAACTTGCGAAACGCCCGGTCGAACATGGTGCCCATAAGCGCGCCAAGCATGCGGTTCCTGAACTCATATTCGATATAAAAATGCACGTTGCAGCCGCCGCCCGGCGTATCGGTGAAGTGCCAGCGGTTATCAAGGTGTTTGAACGGCCCATCGAGGTAACTCGCCTGTATGCGGTTTTCGGTGGGGTTCAGTTGCACTTGGCTGGTGAATGTCTCGCGGATCGCCTTGTAGCCAACGGTCATATCGGCCACGAGCACTTCGCGCCCATCACGTTCGCGGCGCGTGCGAATGCGTAGCGCCTCGCAAAGCGGCACGAAAAGCGGGTATTTTTCCACGTCGGCGACCAGCGCAAACATGTCAGCGGCGCTGTGATTAACGTGACGGGTGGATTCGAACTTTGGCATGGCCGCGTTATGGCGATTTGACCGACCGGTTCAAGATGTCAGCCCAAAGCCTGCGCCAATTTGGCCTCGCGCGCGGCGCGCAGTTTTGCGAAATCTTCGCCTGCGTGATGCGACGAGCGCGTGAGCGGAGACGCCGAGACCATCAAGAAGCCCTTGGTGTAGGCAATCTGCTCGTAAGACTTGAATTCGTCGGGTGTCACGAACTCGATCACCTTGTGGTGCTTCTTCGTCGGCTGCAGGTATTGGCCGATTGTGATGAAATCCACGTCCGCGGTACGCAGGTCGTCCATCAATTGCAGGACTTCATTGCGCTCCTCACCCAGCCCAACCATGATCCCGGACTTGGTGAATATCGTCGGGTCCAACTCTTTCACGCGCTGCAAAAGGCGGATGGAATGGAAATAGCGCGCGCCGGGTCTAACGGTCAGGTAGTTTGACGCTACGGTCTCCAGATTGTGGTTAAAGACGTCAGGCTTCGCTTCAACAACAGCCTCCAACGCTCTGTCTTTGCGCAAGAAATCGGGTGTCAAAATTTCAACCGTCGTTTCCGGTGAGAATTCGCGGATCGCTTGGATCGTCTCGACAAAATGCTGTGCGCCACCATCCGCTAAGTCATCGCGATCAACTGAGGTTATGACGACGTGTTTGAGGCCCATCTGTTTGACGGCCTGCGCGACGTTGTAAGGCTCATCCGAATCGAGCTTGCCCGGAACACCCGTCGCGACATTGCAGAAGGCGCAAGCGCGGGTGCAGATATCGCCCATGATCATGAATGATGCATGCTTCTGGTCCCAACACTCGCCGATGTTTGGGCAACCCGCCTCGCCACACACGGTGACAAGGTTGTTCTTCTTCACAATGTCATTGGTCTCGTGAAAGCCCTTCGATACCGGCGCTTTCACGCGGATCCAGTCGGGTTTTTTCAGCTGGGTCACATTGTCCGGGCGGTGCGCTTTTTCGGGATGGCGCGCTTTACCGGCTGGGCGCGATGTGTCGAGAACCGTAACCATGAACTAACCTAGCCTTTCGAGGCGGTTGCGAGTGTTTTGAAGATAAGCAAGCCGATCAAACCAAACAAGAAACCAACCGCCGCACCTCCGGCCGTGACGGCCCAGACGCCCCACCAACCGGTCACCAATGTCCCGTTAAACCTCATGCCTCCGCCGCCAATGATCGCCGCTGAGGAACCTAGGAACGCCAATATCGTGAACACGATGATCGAGCCGCGCATGAACTTCCAGCCCATGCGCGCCCAATGCGAGCCGTCGCCGCCGGTCTGGAGAATGCCCTTGCGACGTGGTGCCATCGTCTATGCGTTCAGCGCTTTTCCATATGCGTCCAGTACGCTTTCCTTCATCATCTCCGACAGCGTCGGGTGCGGGAAGACGGTGTGCATCAGCTCCTCTTCGGTGGTCTCCAGACCCATGGCCACGACGAAGCCCTGGATCAGCTCGGTCACTTCCGCGCCAACCATGTGTGCGCCAAGCAATTGCCCGCTGTCGGCATCGAAGATGGTTTTGATCATGCCATAGTCTTCGCCGAGCGCGATGGCCTTGCCGTTTGCGCCAAACGAGAAGCGGCCAACTTTGAGCTTGTGGCCTTTGTCTTTCGCCGCTTTTTCGGTAAGCCCCACCGAAGCCACCTGCGGGTGGCAATAGGTACAGCCGGGGATCTTGTCTTTTTCCATTGGATGGACACCGGGAACACCGGCAATCTTCTCGATACAGATCACGCCCTCATGCTCGGCCTTGTGTGCCAGCATTGGTGGGCCGGCGACATCGCCGATTGCGTAGACACCGTCCACATTCGTCCGGCCATAGCCATCGATGACAACGCAGCCGCGATCTGTCTTGATGCCGAGATCTTCAAGGCCAAGTCCTTCGATGTTGCCCTGCACGCCCACGGCTGAGATCAGACGATCTGCCTCAAGCGGGGTAATCTTGCCGTCTTTGCCTTCAACATGAGCCACAACCGAGTTGGCCTTCTTGTCCACCTTGGCGACCTTGGCCTCGGTGATGATTTTCATCCCATGTTTTTCGAGTTGCTTGCGCGCCATGCCGGAGATTTCTTCATCTTCGACCGGCATAATGTTCGGCATCAATTCGACGACTGTCACATCCACGCCCATGGAATTGTAGAAGCTTGCAAACTCGATCCCGATCGCGCCGGAGCCCATGACGACAATTTTCTTCGGCATTTCTTGCGGCACCATCGCCTCGAAATATGTCCAGATCAGCTTTTTGTCGGGCTCGATACCGGGCAGTGCGCGAGGGCGAGCACCGGTTGCGATGATGATATGCTTGGCGGTGTAGTCGCCCTCGCCTTTCACACCTTTCGGCGTTGGATGGGCGGGCTGAACAATTTCCTTCGACATCTTTCCGACGGTGATCTTGCCTTTGCCAGCAAGTTTCGCCTCGCCCCAGATGACGTCGATCTTGTTCTTCTTCATCAGGAAGCCGACGCCGCCGTTGAGCCGGGCGGACACACCACGTGAGCGCGCGACGACGTCCTCGACCTTCGCGGTCATCTTGCCTTCAAGCGTCAGGCCATAGTTTTTGGCGTGGCTGGCGAAATCCATGATTTCCGCTGACCGCAACAATGCTTTCGTCGGGATACAGCCCCAGTTGAGACAGATGCCGCCGAGATGCTCGCGCTCCACAATGGCCGTTTTCAAGCCAAGCTGCGCGGCGCGAATGGCCGTCACGTAGCCACCCGGCCCGGAGCCGATGATGATCACGTCATAGTTGTTCTTTGCATCAGCCATAGCGTTTCCCCGTTCGGAAGTTTGGGAGCGCGGCTGGCAAAAACCCGATCAAGCCGTGAGCATCCCGTAGATTTCATCTTTCAGAACCATTCGCTGCTTGCGCATGGCTTCCATGTTGAAGTCGTCTGTCGGTTCAATATCCGTTTCGGCGCGGTGAATGGCCCGGTTTACGTCATGATACTCATCGAAGAGCTTGGCGAAGTGGGCATTTGCCTGCTTCATCTCACTCATCTTGGCGACGTGCTCTGGGAATTCTTCGGCCAGTTCGTGCGGCGTGTTTGCCATGTTTGTACTCCCGGTGGGTGTGCAGATGGCATGAGCCTAAACCGTCAACGCGTCTCCTCTTTGATTGGTGTCAATTGATCATCATGGCGCGCACTTTCGATGCGAGCGCCAACCCGATGTTTCGTGTGTTTTCCGCATCGAGGTGCACACCGTCGCGGGGATCGGTCTTTGCGACACTGCCCGCATCGAAAAAGCCGCAACCTTTCTCCGCTGCCACGCCTTCATAGAGGGCGGCGAGTTTTTTGGACTGTTCGATCCCACCTTCAAACATGGCCGCGAACTCTGGCTCGTCGCTTTCACACAAAGGCGGCGGGGCGACGATCAGCACCTTCGCATTTGTCGGTGGCGTCGTGCCCTGCGTGTGGTTGAGCGCGATGTTCATGAGCCGCCGCATGCCCTGCATCGCGCCGAGCGCGGTCCCGCAAATGTTAGGTTTCATATCATTGCTGCCAAGCATGATAACCACGAGATCAATCGGTGCGTGCGTGTAGAGGACGGTTGGCAAAAGCCGTACGCCATTTCGATCGCTGTCGGAGAGATGCTCATCATAAGCCGTCGTGCGCCCACGCAAGCCGTGATTGATCACCTCGAACCCGACGCCCAATTGCGCAGCCAAAACGTCCGGCCATCGATGCGACACCGGATGCCGGGCGACCGGAAGCGTCACACCCACCTCGGGGCTTGAGCCCCATGTGATCGAGTCACCGTAGGCGAGTATTGTTGGCATGGGTTCGCTATGACCTTCAGCGCCGCAACACGATCAAACCAGAAGCCCCATCGGGTTCTCGATGTAGTTCCTGAATGCGCCAAGCAGTTCTGCGCCAAGCGCTCCATCAACGCAGCGGTGATCTGTAGAGAGCGTAACCGTCATCACTTGCGCAATCGCAAGCGCGCCATCCTTGACGACCGGTCGCTTTTCTCCAGCGCCGACCGCCAGGATCGTTGAATGTGGCGGGTTGACGACGGCTGAGAAGTTTTTGACGCCCATCATACCCATATTGGACACGGCCGTTGTGCCGCCTTGATACTCGTTCGGGGCGAGCTTTTTGTCTTTGGCGCGTTTGCCCATATCTTTCATCTCATTGGAGATGGCCGACAAAGACTTCTGCTCCGCCTTTCGGATGATCGGCGTGATAAGGCCACCTGGAATGGAAACAGCGACGCCCACATCGGCATGTTTGTGAACGACCATGTGGTCGTCGGTCCAGGACACGTTCGCGTCCGGCACATCGCGCAGCGACAACGCCAGCGCTTTGATGACCATGTCGTTGACTGACAACTTGTAGGCAGGCTTTTCGTCCTTGACGGGTGCCGCATCGTTCAATTGCTTGCGCAGCGCCAGAAGCGCATCGAGCTCGACATCCACGGAAACATAGAAGTGCGGGATTGTCTGCTTGGCTTCGGTGAGGCGCTTGGCAATCGTTTTGCGCATGCCGTCGTGCTTGACGAGCTCGTATGAGCCCTCGTCGAAGTTGGCCAATACCTGCTCCGCGCTTGGGCTGCTGGCCATGGCGGCGGCTTGCGGTACGGCTTTCGGCGCCTCGGATGAAACCGGTGCTTCTTTCGGCATACCACCCGATACAATCGCGGCGTCCACATCGCGTTTTACGATGCGGCCTTTCGGGCCAGAGCCGGCGACTGCTGTGATATCCAATC
>JBCBHR010000117.1:0-6150 GCA_038525365.1 Pseudomonadota bacterium
GTCTTGTTGGGCGCGAGGATCACGGCGGGTCGCTGCGTTTCAGCGATCACTTTCGCCATGGTGAACGTCTTGCCCGAGCCGGTGACGCCAAGCAGTGTTTGCGAACGGTCGCCTTCGCCAAGTCCTTCTGTGAGGTCGCGGATCGCGGTCGGCTGGTCGCCCGATGGTTCGTATTCGGTGACCATGTCGATCTGGATGCCGCCCTCGGATTTTTCGGGCCGGGCCGGGCGGTGAGGCGTCCACATCTTGCCGTCTTTGAACAGCGGATTGCCCGAATCGATGAGTGCTTTGAGCGCCTCGACGGTCGCGGTGACGCCCTGCGTGGAGGTCAGCTTCTCAGCTTCCTCCAGGCCGACATCGAGGCCGGCAACCGGGTTCAGGCCCGCCGCTGCGCGCTCCTTGGGATCATTCGTGCCGCCAATGGAGACGCCGCCGCCGGTGCGTTTGTCGCCGACTTCGTACGTTCTATCACTCGCTGGTCGCTCGCTCCGGCGGGAAGCCGCCGACGCGCCGTCGCGCTTGTTGCCTTCGGCAGTTTTCTTACGCTCGATCTTTTTGAGTTCAAGCGTTTCCGCCTCGGAGGCCTTCATCTCCGCCTTGCGCCGGTGCTTGCCGGCCTTGGAGCGGATTTCAGACATCTCCGCGTCGCGTTGCTCACGCGCGGCATCGGCTTCCAACTGCTTCACCCAATCGTCAATCGACCCGCCCGAAACCGGCGCGCCCTCAAGCGAAGGCTGTGGAGCTTCCTCAAACCCGGACGTGTCAGACGACGCCCGTCCGGTCTTTTTTTCGCGATGCTTGGCCATGCGCCAAATATGGGCGAGCGAAGCAAAAAGGGAAAGGGGTGGAAAGACGCGGGCAAGAGGGGATCCTGACAGCGGTGTGTCAGGATGTTGAAAGAACTTGCTGCATCGAAAATGTTCACTTAATGTTCTAATTGTCTCGTGTATCAATCAAGGCCGGGGAGAATCAGTTGCTTACATCTGTGGAATTGTGCGCTGGGGCGGGTGGCCAGGCATTGGGGTTGGAGCAGGCGGGGTTTGCGCACCTTGCGCTGTTTGAGAACGACCGCCATGCGTGTGAGACACTGCGGGCCAACCGGCCCAAATGGAACGTTATCGAGCATGATCTTTTTGAGCGTTACGATTTCGCGCAGTTTGAGGGCGTTGATCTCCTAGCGGGCGGTTTGCCGTGTCCGCCGTTTTCCAAGGCCGGCAAACAGCTCGGTGCGCGCGATGACCGAAATCTGTTTTCACGGGGCGTAGACATCGCGGCGATCATGCAGCCGAAGGCAATCATGTTTGAGAATGTTCGGGGCATGCTGGATGGTGCCTTCGACGACTATCGCGACTGGATCGAGCTGCAATTGCGCAGACAGGGATATCGCGTCGCGTGGAAGCTTTTGAATGCGCGTGACTTTGGCGTGCCGCAACTGCGCCCGCGTGTGGTGATGATTGCGTTGAAGCGGGAGTTTGCCGATGGTTTTTCCTTCGATTTTGACCCTGTAGACGCGCCAACGGTTGGTCAGGCGCTGGGGGATCTGATGGCCAAAAACGGTTGGCAGGGTGCAAAGAGTTGGGCGAAGGGCGCAGACAAGATTGCGCCGACGCTGGTGGGCGGTTCCAAAAAGCACGGTGGGCCGGATCTTGGGCCAACGCGTGCGCGCCAAGCGTGGGCGGAGCTTGGCGTAGAAGGGCGCTCACTCGCCGATGACAATCCTGAGCCGGATCATTTTGGTATGCCACGACTTACGGTTCGGATGGCGGCTCGCATTCAGGGTTTTCCGGACAGCTGGGAGATCTATGGTCGGAAAACGGCAGCTTACCGACAGGTGGGCAATGCGTTTCCGCCACCGGTGGCCCAGGCAGTCGCCGCCCGAGTTGCCAGCGCGCTTTCCGCAGCACTCGCTCCGGCGACTGTCGGATGACGCAGACGCAAGCCTTCGACGTCGACTATCGGCGTGCGTTTCATGCCGAGTTGGTTGAGAGCGGTGTTCTGTCGATGCGCGACGGGGTCGCCAGCAATGCTGACCGCTCGAGCAACCCAAGCAAGCGGCTTGCCGCGGCAATCTATGCGGCGGTGACCGAGACGGCGGGTGATGCGGCGGCCAAACTGCCCGGTCAAACGGCGGGCGCCCAATTTGAACAGATCTGCGCACGTTACGTGGAAGCCGCGTTTGCCGACCTGCATGATGCGAGGCCCGGCGACTGGATCATTGGGTGTGACGGCGTTCAGGGCGGGACGGGGCTGGCGCATTTTGAGCAGTTTTCGCACTTGGCGCTTCTTGAGCGGCTTGCGAACGAGAACCCGAAACTCAAGGCCGCCATCGGCTCCGACTATATGATCAAGCCGGATGTGCTGATCGCGCGGCGGCCGCAAACAGATGCGCGGCTGCTGGACGAGGATCGCACAAAGCTGGACCTGAAGCACGCGACGCGCACGCCGCTTCGCTTGCAGAACAGCGGCAAACCGTTGTTGCACGCGACGATTTCCTGCAAGTGGACGATGCGCAGTGATCGCGCGCAAAATGCGCGCACTGAAGCGCTCAATCTAATGAAGAACCGCAAAGGGCGCGTCCCGCACATGGTGGTGATCACCGGAGAGCCCACGCCCGGCCGACTGGCGTCTCTGGCCTATGGCACCGGCGAGGTTGATTGCGTCTATCACTTCGCGCTGAGCGAGTTGATTGCGGCCGTCGAGGCGGAAGATATGGCGGACGACACGCTGCGCGCCATGCTTGATGGCAACAGGCTGCGCGACATTTCAGACTTGCCGTTTGACCTTGCCATTTGAGCCGTTGACGCGCACATTTTCAGGTGGCTTCGACGTCTGGTTCCTAAGGGTGATACCCCATGTTCGATACTCCCGCCGAGATTCAAACCGCACTTGAGGCGCAGGATTATCCGGTGCCGCCTGCCGTGATCGAACGGGTCATGGGTTCGGTTCAGCCGATTGTGGCGTTTGAGGTTTCTTCCGACAGTTCGCCGGGCGCCACCCGTTTTGGCGGGCAGCCCGATGTGGGCGAAGGTGTTGCATGGCCGCGCCTGCCGTCGCCGGAGGCCTTTGGTGACATCGTGCCGCCCTATGAGCGCTATGATTTGGAACGCGCCCGCGCGCGGCTCTCGACGCAGTTTCCCTATGCCTTTGTCGGGCAGGTGGATTTAACGCAGATGCCGGATGGCGTGCCGCAGGCGCGCTTGCTGCCCGATGAAGGGCGACTTTTGTTTTTCCATGATCTTGCGAGCTACGATCTGGGCGTCTGGACGGCCAAGGTGATCTGGGACACGACCCCTGCAGACCAGCTATCGCCTCTGGCATTTGCCGATGAACTGCTGACGGCGCACCGCGAGGATTACAAACAGGTCATCGAGAACGATCAATTCGATGCCAAACTGGCGAAAGACTATGGCGACGCCCCGGTTGACATTGCAGCGCGTCCCGAGACGTCGCAGTTCATTTTTCCGGAGAAGCCGGGGCGAATGAAAGCGTCGTTAATTGTGCCTGATCCGCTTGCTCTGGAGTTTCAACAGATCGGCCCCAATGTGATCGAGGTGGATGGCGAAGAGATCTGGCTGTCGGATATGATCGGCGACATGAAATACGCCGTCTCGCAAGACCAGCCCGATGATTTCTACAATTTCGCCATGGTCGGCCCGCCGACCCCGGAACAGGATGATCCGCGCCTTGACGCCGCCCAGATCGCAGGCGGCGCGCCGTCGGACTGGGTGCTTTTGTTGCAGGTCGATGTCGCGGGCCTCTACCAGCGCAACACCGAGGGCACGGTGTATTTTGTGGTGCGCAAGGATCATCTGGCGAAACGCGATTTTGACCACGTGGTCGCCGTTTATCAGCAGACATAATCGCGCATAAGCGTGAAGAAACAAATCGCTGCGGGGGCGTGAATAATCGCTTGCGCTTACGCGTAACCTCCCTGAAACGGCCGATGCATTGACGCTCCGGCCAGCTGATAACACGTCAAGTCAGGGAAATCCCATGCTTACCAAACGTCTCGCTCTCGTAGCGATTGCTGCCGCTATGCTTGCGCCCGCCCGCGCCTATGCGCGCAGCGAGGAACATATTGTGCGGATCACCAATTTCGCCTTTGAGCCCGCCAATTTGATCGTGGCGCCCGGGGACACGGTCACGTTCATCAACGATGACAATGCACCCCACACCGCCACGTCGTCAGGCGATTTTGACACCGGCCGGCTCGACCGGGGCGACAGGGCGACGGTCACCATCTCTGGCGCTGGTCGCTTCAACTACCGGTGCACGTTCCACCCCATGATGAAGGGTTCGATCATCGCAGGGTAAGGCTCTGATGATGCAAATAGTGGCGGGCCGATACCGGTCGTCATTAGCCACGCCGGGCCACGATGAAGGGGCGGGTGTCTTTGCCTTTGGTGCCGTGGAATTCGACGGCCATGATCTCGAAGCCAGCACGGGTCAGGGCGGCTTTGAGGTCCCGGGTGGTGAACATTTGCAGTGCCGCGACGCCGTAGAACCGTTTCATCACCGGCATGACAACATTGCGCAAGAAAGCGTTCATCTCGCCGAGGCACGGTGTCTTGGTGATGAAGATGCCGCCGGGCTTGGTGACGCGGTGCGCCTCAGCCAAAGCGGCGTCCACATCGTCAACCAGATGGTAGAGATTGTGGCCCATCGCGACGTCGAAGCTGGCCGTAGGGAAGGGCAGGTTTTCGGCGGTGGAAGCAATGAAGTCGGCGTTCAGCGGGCCGGTTTCGGCGATCTTCTCGCGCGCGATTTCCACCATTTCCGGCGAGATATCCGTGCCGGTGATGTGGCGCACAAACGGAGCGTGGTGAAGCGCCGTTGTCCCCGTGCCGCAACCGATCTCCAGCACATCCTGGTCTGTGGCGAGGAAGTCCCGCGTGCGCTCCAGCGAGCGTTCATAGCCCGCCTGGTCGGCGATTTTCCCCTTTGCGTATTTGCGCGCCATCCGATCCCAGAAGCGGCGGGATTTGTCGGCGTTGGTCTCGGTTGGCGTCATGTCGGTGAGGGTGAGGGCTTGGGCAGTCATGGTCAATCTCCTTTGACCACTCAATATCATGCGCAAACCAGATAGAAATTGCGGAAATTCGCAGTGAGGTTATACGTAAATGTATGGATCGTATCGACTGGAACCAGCTTCGTGGTTTCCTGAAAACGGCAGAAACAGGCTCGCTTTCGGCGGCGGCGCGGGCGCTTGGGCTGACACAGCCAACCCTTTCGCGTCAGGTGGCGGCGTTGGAGGAGAGCCTCAATGTGACGCTGTTTGAACGCGTCGGCAAGACATTGATCCTCACCGAAACGGGCATGGATTTGCTGGAGCACGCCAAGGCCATGGGCAAGGCGGCCGATGACATGGGGCTCGTGGCGGCGGGTCGCTCGGATGCGCCCGAAGGGCTGGTTTCGATTTCAGCGAGCGACGGGATCGCGACGTTCATCCTGCCGTCCATCCTGACGCGCATACGCGTGGAAGCACCGGGCATCCGCACTGAAATTGTGACGTCGAACACATTGTCGGACCTGCGCCGCCGCGAGGCTGACATTGCCATTCGCCATGTGCGGCCCGAAGATCCGGAACTGATCGGAAAGCTGATCCGTGAGGCGTCGGCTTCGTTTTATGCGTCCGAAGGCTGGGTGCAGCGCAATGGCCATCCGCGAACGGCCGAAGATGCGCTGGATGCGGAATTCGTTGGCTTTGACCGGCAGATGCGTTTCGTCGAGTATTTGCGCAACCTTGGCCTCAAGGTCGATGAACGCAATTTTCCGGTCATCGCGGAAAATTCGGTCACGTCATGGGCGTTGATGCGCGCAGGATTAGGCATTGGCGTCATGATGGATGATGTCGCCGATGCACAAAGTGGCATTGTGCGCATCTTGGAAGACGTCCCCGCGATCACATTTCCGATCTGGCTGGTGACCCACCGCGAGCTGCGCACCGCCAAGCGGATACGTGTGGTGTTCGACATTCTGGCCGAAGCGCTACGGCTGAATTGACTAGCGGATGATGCGGATCCAACGGGCCAGATCCAGCAGGCTCATGAGCGCGCTTGCGACATAGGTTAGCGCTGCGGCGCGCAGAACCGTTGTTGCGCCTTTCAGATCGTCTTCGGACTGCAGATAGCCGCCTTCGCGCAGGATCGG
>JBCBHR010000118.1:0-6126 GCA_038525365.1 Pseudomonadota bacterium
GGCGGCACTTCCGCGCCTTGATTGTCGAACAAACGGATCTTGTTGCGTGTCAAATAGGTCGGGTCTTCGCGCATCAGCGGAATGATGTCTTTGCGGATGATCGACTTCGGCGCGGTCCAATATGGATTGAGGATAACCTCATGGATTTTCGACGACAGAATGGGGGTCTGGCGGTCGATCTTGCCCACAATTGCCTTGTGGCGCAGCGAGACGCGGCCACCTTCAACGGCTTCGATATCAGCTGCTGGGATGTTGACCATCACGAAGCGGTCACCAAGGAAGCCGGACATGGAGCGCAGGCGAACCAAATTCGTCTCAAGCTGACCATGGCGCACCTCGGCTGGCACGTTCAGCGCTTTGAGCGTGAAATTGCCTACAACGCCGTCGGCAACCATGCCGTGACGCTCCTGAAAACGCTTCAGGCCAGCATCAAGGAAGGTGTCGAATGTCGGGCTGTCTCCGGCACGGCGCGGCAAATCACCGGAGATGATCAGGCGGCGGCGCAGCTCGCTGACGGATTGATCGCGGACGCCAACCTTGAGGGCTTGGCGTGCATTGACGCGCGGCCAGCCACCATTGGCAATGATGTTGCGATACTGGACCATCGCGCCTTCGACATAAGATGCCGTCGGTGGCGAGAGGATCGGCAGGCGATTGTTGACGCTTTGCTTGCGACCGCCTTGGGCGTCAAACTGGTCGTCCCACGCGCCGCGCTGCGGAGAGCGCAAGATGTCGAGTACTGTGTTTTGAGCGGCCGCTTGGCCCGCTCCAACCAGTCCCGCACCGACACCTGCTGTCCCCAGCAGAAAATGTCGACGCGTGCTTTTTCCAAATCCAGTCATGGGCCACCCACGTAAACTCTCAAGAATGCAGGCGCAAACCTAAGCCGCGCTGCCTTAACAAAGCGGAAACCATAGTGTTCACCGCGCCCCTTTTTTGGAAAGAGAAATGATGACCGAAGCGTTGGTTGCCACCCTTGTGATTACCGCACTGGCTTTCACGGGAATATGGCTGATTAATGTCATGACCCGTAACGCTGGCGTGATCGACTACTACTGGGGGCCCGGTTTTGCGGTCATTGCAATCGTGCACCTTTTAATGCGCGGCAATGGCACGGTGTTTGAATGGATACTCACTGGCGCGATCACCTTTTGGGCGCTGCGCTTGGCGCAACACCTTGTCCGCCGCCACCACGCATCACACGCAGAAGATGGTCGCTACGCTGCGATGCGCGAGAGCGGCGGGGCCAGCTACTGGTGGGCGAGCCTGTTTCAGGTTTTCCTCTTGCAGGCAGCCCTCCTCTGGCTGATTGCGGCGCCGGTTCATGTGGCGTTTGGGAACGCTCTTCCCGTCAATGAAGCGCTATTCGGCTTCGGCATTGCCATGTTCGTCGTCGGTCTCTTTATCGAGTGGGTCGCGGACTATCAGCTTGCGACGGGCAAAGAGGATATCCCTGAGGATGATCGTGGCGGCACGCTCTTCACCAGCGGTCTTTGGGGCATCAGTCGGCATCCAAACTATGTGGGCGAGATGATCCTGTGGTGGGGCTTGGCGATTGCAGCCTTTGCGATGTCGGGCAATCCGATCGCTCTGGCGGGGCCAATGCTGCTCTGCGCGGTGATGATCGGCGTCTCAATTCCATTGACCGAGCAGCACTTGGCTAAGACCCGCGCGTCCTATGCGGACTATCAAAACCGAGTGCCCATGCTGTTTTCATTTGGCGGCGCGGCTCCGCGCGGGCGTGAGATCGAAGAAACCCGCGGATAACGGACTGCGCTTCTAGCAAAGACGACAAAACCCGCGGGATCAAAAACGCCCGCGGGTTTTTGTTTGGCCGATCCCACTGCCTCAAAGGCGATAAAGGATCGTATCGTTCCAGAAGCGATCCAAGCGCTGCATGGCGCGGTTCATGGACTGAAATTCATCCAGTCCAATTCCGCCAACAGCCTCGATGGATGAGATGTGACGCTCATAGAGTGAGCCAACAACCTCTGCCACATCCTTGCCCTTCTGCGTGAGGCTGATGCGCACGGCGCGCTTGTCGGCGTTTGATTTTTCATGGTTGATGAAGCCGAGCTTCGTCAGCTTCTTCACATTGTATGACACGTTGGAGCCGAAATAGTACCCGCGTGTGCGCAGTTCACCGGCGGTCAGTTCGTTGTCACCGATATTGAACAGCAGGATCGCTTGCACCGCATTGATGTCGGTGCGGTTGGAACGTTCGAACTCGTCCTTGACAACATCTTGCAGGCGACGGTGCAAACGCTCCACCAGTTGCAGGGCTTCAAGATAGAGGCTGCGGATGGCGCCTTGGTCTTCCGCCTGGGCGGCATCGCCCAGAAATTTCGCTTCGTTTCTCATGATACACTCACTGTTTTACCGGCGATGTTTCCCGCCTTGTTGTGAGTGACCGTAATGGATGCGAATAAAATTCGACTTAAACGTGAGCGTTAATTTTTCCTCACCCAGCGCGCGAATGCCGTGCCATCACGGCACGTTTGCCGCCTGCTGCCAGCGCACAAATGCCAGAACACCCGCGATCAACACGAAAGCTGCGATGGAAATCATGTTTGCAGTCACCACGTTCCAGCGCACGCCAAACGTGTCCGCCCATACCGTGTGCGCCAACACCTGAGCGATCAGCCCAAAAAGCCAAATCGTTGCACCCCAGCGCGTGCGCAGCCACAGACCAAGCATGGCAACCGGTGCAAGAAGCGCGAGACTGACATGCAGCACCGTGATCGGGACGGCTTGCGTACCAAACGGTTCAACGTTGAAAAAATTCGAAAAGCCGCTGAGCCCCGCCCAATAGCCAACCGTTGCCATTAGGCTCAACACGGCCATCAACCGCACAAACCACAGATAGGCCGTCTCGGCTATGCCGCCGCCTCGGCTATGGCCTGATGTTTCCAAGACGATGGACATGGTCGCCTGTGTGTTCCCGTTGACGGGCCAGTCCCAAATGACTGAACGGCCCGCCTTGGCGCATCGCAAAATCCCGTGCTACGCGCAACCCAATGCGCAGACAATGACACGGGAGACAATCATGAACACGGTCGATAAGATCACGGGCCACCGCCGCATGCGCCGTCTGCGCGGATCGCTGTGGATGCGCGATATGGTGCGCGAGACATCGCTCACCCCCTCTGACCTTATCTGGCCGATTTTCATCACAGACGGCGAAAACACCCGCGAAGCAATCGGAGCGATGCCGGGTGTGGAGCGCCTGAGTGTTGACCTGGCCGTCGAGGCCGCCCGCGAAGCGAAAACGCTGGGCATCCCGGCAGTTGCGACCTTTGCGCAAATCAACATGGCCAAGAAAGACGAAACGGGCAGCCACGTTCTCGATGAAAACAACATCGTCAACGTCGCGACCAAGGCCATCAAAGATGCAGTGCCGGACATCGGCGTCATCACGGATGTCGCGCTCGACCCGTTTACGAACCATGGACACGACGGCGTGCTTCGCAATGGTGTGATCGTAAACGATGAGACCGTGGCGACCTTGGCGGAAGCGGCAGTCAATCAGGCCGAAGCCGGTGCCGACATCATCGCGCCCTCCGACATGATGGATGGTCGCATCGGCGCGATCCGTCAGGCGCTTGATGCAAACGGTTTTCAACACGTCGCCATCATGTCTTACGCCACAAAATTCGCCTCTGCGTTCTATGGCCCCTACCGCGAAGCGATCGGGACATCCGGACTTTTGAAAGGTGACAAGAAGACCTACTACATCGACCCCGCCAACACGGATGAGGCGGTGCGCGACGCGGCCTTGGATGTCGAAGAAGGCGCGGACATGCTCATGGTGAAACCGGGCATGCCCTATCTCGACATCTGCTGGCGACTGAAACAGGCGTTTGAAATGCCGGTCTTCGCCTATCAGGTGTCGGGCGAATACGCGATGGTCGAGGCTGCGGCAGCCCATGGCTGGATTGATGGCGAGCGCGTCATGATGGAAAGCCTTTCCGCCTTCAAGCGCGCGGGGTGCGCTGGAGTATTGAGCTATTTCGCACCGCGTGTGGCGCGAGTTTTGAACGGTTAGCCAAAGGCCAGACCTCGCACTTCGACACGCTTTTGGTGAGGCAGCTGGCGTGATGCGCTCCGCTTTCGCGAATGTCGGGAGTGCGCAGGTGTCCCTCACCCTGAGCCCGTCGAAGGGGAGGCTCCGGCCACGTGAAAACTTGCACCGCAAATCCCAGCACCCATATGCCCTTCATGACGACAACGACCATCCAACCCGCTGAAAACCACCGCCTCGACGATTGGGCGCTCTACGCCGGTGTCCGCACGCGGCGGATCATCGCGTTTTTCATCGACTACGGGCTTGTCGCGCTGCTCAGCATCTTGGCCGTGCCGTTGATCGCCATTCTTGGTTTTGCGACCCTTGGCGTCGGTTGGTTGCTCTACGCAATCTATATTCCGGCCATCGCCATCACCTACATCGCGTGGACGGTCGGTGGGCCAAACCAAGCGACTTGGGGCATGCAGATGATGGATCTGCGCCTCGTTCGCTATGACGAACAACCGGTCGATTGGATGACCGGTGTCGTGCATGCGGTTCTGTTTTGGGCAGCCCACACGCTGCTGACGCCACTGGTTGCACTGATTGCACTCTTCACGCGCCACAAGCGTTTGCTGCATGATCTTGCCCTAGGGACAGTTGTCGCGCGCGCATCACAGCTCGGTAACACCGACTAAATCGGTGTCCGGTTCGGCTTGACGTTTGCCGTCAAGCAGCCGCACTATTGATAGGCGCAGCAGCGGGCCCGCATGACGAAGCACACCACGAAAACACCTCAGTTCTTTTTGACCTCCCCGTCGCCTTGCCCCTACCTTCCGGGCCAGTTTGAACGGAAAGTGTTCACGCACCTTGTTGGCGATAAGGCACCGGAGATGAATGATCTCCTGACGCAGGGTGGATTTCGTCGGAGCCAGAACATTGCTTACCGTCCGGCCTGCGAGACTTGCCGCGCCTGTGTGTCGGTACGGCTGCTCACCGGCGAGTTCGTTCCGGGCAAATCTTTGCGTCGCGTTGCGCGCCTCAATCGCGATGTGATTTCCAAAGAACATCTGGCCGAGCCGACATCTGAGCAATATGCCCTCTTCCGCCGTTATCTCGACGCGCGCCACGCCACGGGCGGCATGGCCGACATGACCGTGCTCGACTATGCGATGATGATCGAGGACAGCCATGTGAACACACGCATCGTGGAGTACCGCCTGCGCGATGTTGACAGTTTCATCACCGGCGAGAGCAAAGGGCCGCTGGTTGCTGTGGCCCTGTCGGACCTGATGGCCGACGGCTATTCCATGGTCTATTCTTTCTTCGACCCGGAACTCACGGACCGCTCGCTCGGCAGCTGGATGATCATGGACCACATAGAGCGCGCACGCACAATCGGTCTGCCGCATGTCTATCTCGGCTACTGGGTCGAGGGTTCACGCAAGATGGAATACAAGCGCCGCTTCCGCCCGCAGGAACACCTCACCGGCGAAGGCTGGATGCGCGTCGACGATGATGAATGATCACGCCAAAGGCCTTCTGATCACCTTCATCGGCGGCATGATCTTGACCATCGACATCCCCATGATCATCGCCGGAGCCGGCGACGTATGGTCGGTATTGTTGGTCAGATCGGGCTGTTCGGTAGCAGTTGCAGTGACGGTCTGGCTCGTCTGGCGCTTCTTGATGAAAGACATTCCCCCATTGCTTCCCGGATGGACCGGCGTCGGGATCGCGGCGACCTATGGCGTGTCGGCTATCTTTTTCACGTGCGCAGTTTTTTACACCTCGGCTGCAAACCTCGTCTTCATCTTGGCGTTCAATTCGATGTTTGCCGCCGGGCTCAGCTGGTGGTTGATCGGTGAGCGCCCCGCCCGCGTGACGCTGATCACCATGGTGGTGCTGGTCTTTGCAGTCGCCATCATCGTCTCAGACAGCCTACGGTCCGGCACATGGATCGGCGACCTTTGCGCGCTCTTGGCGTCGCTGTTTCTGGCCGTCGCGATCACCATGACGCGTAAGAGCGGCAAAGACATGGGATTTGCACCCATGCTCGGCGCGATCATCCCAGTGCTGTTTGCGATCATCGTTTTGAGCGCCACCGGCAAGGGCATTCAAAT
>JBCBHR010000119.1:0-6089 GCA_038525365.1 Pseudomonadota bacterium
TTTTTACCGACCGCCTTCGACCGTTGCGGACGCCAATCTTATCGACCGCTTCAACCTCTCCCGTACTCTCCGCCTCACCAATTTTCATCACCACAGCGCATCTGCGTTGGAGGATTGGCGGCGGAGCGGTCGGGTTGTCTGAGAGTTGTGTCAGGCAGTTTGGCTTATGTGATTGGACGTTGTTTGTTTTGGCTGATCCACTAAATCTCCGCGCCTTAGTAGGTCCTGCAGACATAGGACCACACACAGGCGCGAAAGCGTCGCCAAGGTCTCGCTTTGTGTTTTTTCAAAATCCGGACTGAGCAATCACGGCGCGGGGATACTGAGGCGTGCCTTGCGCACATTCCATACGAACAGCGCAACAAATGCCCCAAGCGCAACCAAGTGCACAAGCCCGCCAATGGGCCACATAAGTGTTGCGCCCACCATGAGCACCAGCACGCGCTCAATTGGGTTTAGGTGGTTTTCCCAATGACCTTGGATGGCGGCGGAGACGGCCCATAGGCCGGGGAGGGCGAAGGCGAAAATTTCCAGCATTTCGGGCCAATTGCCGCTTAGGAGTGGCGTGTAGGCGAAAAGCAACGGCACGAAATAGAGACCTTTTGCAACCTTCCATGCGGCGATGCCTGTCTTCATGGGCGGGCTTTCGGCGATGGCGGCAGCGGTGAAGGCGGCAAGGCAGACGGGCGGCGTGACGTTTGAATCCTGGCTTAGCCAGAAGATGATCATGTGCGCGGAGAGGAGCGCCAGTGTCAGCGCTGCCGGATCAAACGCTTGGCCGGTCACCAATGTGAGGCTTTCAGGCGGAACAGCGGCTATGATCTGGCGCGCTTCAGCGATGCTCATGGGCGCCGAAAGTGCCGCGATTTGGTCGGGGATGGCCAACATGAAAATCGGCTTGGCTGCCTCCGGCAGTGTGCCAGCGGCGATCATATCGACGAGTTGTCCCTGCAAGATGAGTTGGTTGAGGGCAGGTGCGGAGAGTGTGCCCAGCACGATATAGGCGGCTGTGACGGGTAGGCCCATGCCGAGAACCAGCGATGCAAGCGCCACGAGCACTATGGCGATGATGAGCGACCCGTCCGACCACTGCGAGATCATCAGCGAAAACGTGTTGCCGATGCCAGCGGTTGTGATGACGTTGACGATGAGGCCAACGGCGCAGAGCAGAACGCCCGTCATGATCATGTTACGGGCACCCAGTTCGAGTGCTTCGACGATGCGCGCCGGGCCCATACGGTTCGGCGTCAGCCAAGAGGCGGCGATGCAAGTTAGGATCGCAAAGCCCGCCGCGTAGGTGGGCGTGTAACCGCTGACGAGCAGGCCGATGAGCAGGCCGACCGGAATGAGGAAACTCGGCCCGCCGTTGCGAAACACCTCCCAAAGCCCCGGCCCGTCTTCATCCGCCAAGGCAGTCGCGTTTGAGCGCTTGGCTTCGATGCGCACGAAAAAGCCGACCGTGGCGAAGTATAGGATTGCTGGCAGGATCGAGACGGTGACGATCGTGGTGTATGGGATCTGTGTGAAGCTCGCCATTACGAACGCGCCAGCGCCCATGATCGGTGGCATGAGTTGGCCACCGGTTGAAGACGCCGCTTCAACGCCACCTGCAAAGTGTTTGGGGAACCCCGCCCTCTTCATGAGCGGGATCGTGATGACCCCGGTGGACGCTGTGTTGGCGACGGCAGAACCGGAGATCGTTCCCGTCAAGCCGGATGCCATGACCGCCACGAAGCCCGGCCCGCCGATGAAGCGGCCTGCAACCACGCGGCTGATATCCACGATGAAGTCGCCCGCGCCGGATTTCAGCAGAAATGCGCCAAACAGGATGAACATGAACACAAAGGTCGATGAGATGCGCGCAATGGTGCCAAACATCGCGTCGTCGCCATACATTGCGCGGAAGGTGATGGTCTCCAGTGACAATCCCGCAAAGCGGAAGACGCCGGGCACATATTGGCCCCAGAATGCGATGTAGGTGAGGGCCGCGACGATCAGGAATGGGATGATCCAGCCCGTTGTCCGGCGTGTGAACTCCAGCGCGCCGGCGATACAGAGCCCGGCCGCCAGCCAGTCTGTCCAGATCAGCCGCACACCACGGTCATAGACCGCCGTTTCGGCGAGGACGACGTAAATCGCGGCGCAGGCGACCGCGACACCGAAGGCGATGTCGAGCGCCCGCACCACGCCGCCCTTGGCCCAATCGGCGGTCGAGATCGGCGTGACCAGCGCGCACAGCAGCGCAAAGCCCGCATAATGAAAGCCGTTCTGGAAAAGCGTCGACACATTGCCGAACGAATTCATCCACACATGTGTGGCGGAAATGATGACGGCAATGAAGAGGATGGCGAGCGGCAATCCGCGCCGATTGAAAATACTCGGCGACGCGTTTTGCGTCATGGTTTCGGCGCGCATGGCGAGGAATGTCCGCAAGAGTGACGCGCGGCGGCTGGCCCCCCATGACCGCCGCGCGGGGAGGATGGCTTACTCAGCGGCCATCAGGCTTTCGGGGATGTCGAGACCGACTTCCTTGTAGTAACGCGCGGCGCCTGGATGCAGTGGCACGGGCAAGCCAGCGATGGCTTTTTCAACGGCCATGGCTTTGGTTGCCGGGTGGATCGCCTGCAGGAACGGCAGGTTTTCATACATGGTCTTGGTGATCTGATAAACGTCTTCTTCCGGCAGGTCTTTGTGGGTCGCCAGGAAGTTCGGCTGTGCAATGGTTGTCACGTCTTCATCGACGCCCGGATAGGTGCCCGCCGGGATCACATATTCTGTCCAAAGGCCGCGATCACCGTCTGCGGTGTCGATTTGCTCAGGTGTAAAGCCGAGCAACCTAACGCTGTCACCGGCAGCGGAAAAGAGCTGTGTGACCGCTGAAACCGGAACACCGGCCGGTGTGCCCATGCCCATGGCCTGACCGTTTTGGACGGCTTCTGCGGACGGCCCGTAGCCACCGAAGACGAGTTCGTAGTCGCTGTCGAGATCAATGCCGAAGCCTGAGAGGATTGTGCGGTTTGAGCCAATGGTGCCGGAGTTCTGGCGGCCCATGGCCATGGCCATTCCCTTAAGACCAGCCATGTCCTCGATGGTTCCGGTGGTTGCCTTGTCGGCGGACACCACGAAGTGCTCCACATTCTGCCAAAGCATGGAGACCGAACGCAGATGCTCTTGCGGGCCATCGGCTTCCACCGGGCCCGTTCCGGTTGCGGCGTAGTAGCCGAAGAGACCCTGAAGGATCGCGAATTGCGCTTCGCCGTCACGGATGAGTTTGACGTTTTCGCCAGAGCCCGCCGACGAAATCGCGCTCATGCCGATTTTCTCGCGCGGTTCCAGCTTGACCTTGGTGAGCGTCGAGATCGCAACGCCTACGGGATAGTATGTGCCACCGGTGGATGCGGTTGCGAGAATGTAGCTGCGTGCTTCCTGCGCGACGGCTGCGCCCATGGCCGCGACTGCGACACCGGCTGCCAGTACGCCCGAAAGCACTGTTCTGCGTTTGAAGTTCATGATCGTTTTCCTCCCAGAAAATGTCAGGTGCAACACCTGTTTTTGTAAAGTTACGCGCAAACCGGCATTGGTCACCTTTGCACACGCAGTCTTCCGACTTTGGTCGCCTGAAACAAGCACGACCTGTTGTGCGGTGCGGGATAATGGCGGAAAGCCGCCTCGCGCCATCACTTGATATCGAGCCGCCGCATGCGTTCGCCGAGTGTGCGGCGGGGCAGGTTGAGCAAACGGGCCGCCTTGCTCTGGTTGCCGGATGTTTGCGCAAGCGTCGCGCGGATAATTTGGGTTTCAAACTGGCGCAGCTGTGCCCGCAATCCGGTGGCTTCCTCGTCCGCGACGGGCGCGTCCACCGCGATGGGCAATGTCAGACCGGCGACATGTGCGATGGCCGCTTGCTCCAATTCGGGCAGGTTGCCCGGCCAATCATGTTGGAGCAATTGCGCGACGATGTCTGGCGAGGGGCCATGTTGCGTGCTGGTTTCGCGTGCGGCGTGGCGTTCCATCATCATGGCGAAGAGCGCTGGGATATCATCGCGGCGTTCGCGCAGAGGCGGCAGGTCGACGCGAGCAGGAGACAATGCGGCGCGCAGTGTAGGGTCGATGTCGGCTTCCCGGTTGGCGTGCGTCCACGCGATGACGCGGCAATTGATGGGGATCGGATCATCGAAGCCAGGTGGTTGAACCGCACCGTCTTTTAAACCCGTAGCAAGCAGCTTCGTGACCGATGTTGGCAGCGCTTCTGGTTGGCTCAAAAGCAATGTTCCGCGGTCGGTCTCACGTACCGCGCCGCGCGGGTCGGCGACACGGGGCCCGCCAAAAAGCAGGTCCCGCGCAACCGCTTCGCTTTCCGCCAACCCGGCATGTGCGGTGACTTTCGGGCCCGAATTGCGGGCGCTCATGGCGTGCATCGCGTGCGCCAACGCTGCGCGGCCCGTGCCATCTTCTCCCACCAAAAGCACATGAGTTTCTATCTGTGCCACACGTGTCAGCTGTTCGATCCTGTTGGTATTGGCGGGCGTTTGCGCTGGGAAGAGGCGCAGCAAAGGTGATGAGGCGGTGAGCGTTTTCTTCAATCGTGTGAGTTCGGCACGCAAACGCGCTTTTTCCGCAACCCGGTTGATGACGGCGATCAGATGGTCGGGATTATAGGGCTTTTCCAAGAAGTCCTCTGCGCCGAGAAGCATGGCTTCGACAGCTGCCGGGACATCGCCATGACCCGTTAGCATGACAAAACCTATATCATCATTGGTGGCGCGGATCTGTTCCAACAACCAGCGTCCATCGTGGCCGGGCATGCGCAGATCGGACACAATGATGTCGATTTGCATGTCCTGCAGCAGCGCCAGCGCATGGGCAGCCGCGTGGGAGGTGTGGGTTTCAAAGCCGTTGAGCGTGATCCAGTCGGCGGCCGCTTTGGCGACTTCCGGTTCATCATCAACAACCAGAACACGTGCCGTATCAGATGCGCTCATGCGGTCTGCGGTGCTGTTTTGCTGGGTTTGGGCGCATCAGCTGCAGCCAGCGTGATGGTCACCACTGCGCCACCGTCCACATGATCGCCGATGGAGACCTCACCGCCGTGATGCTCGACGATTTCGCGCGTGATTGCCAAGCCAAGGCCCAGTCCTTCGCCGGTGATCTTGCTTGTGGCAAATGGCTCAAAGGCTTCATCCATGGTCATCGTGCCGAGCCCGCGCCCGCTGTCGCGCACATCGATAACGATCGTTTCATCGTGCTTGCGGGCGCTGATCGAAACATCGCGTGTTTGGAGGTCTTGGACCGCATCAAGGGCATTGGCGAGCACATTGACGACCACCTGCTGAAGCTGGATGTCGTCGGCTTGGGCGAAGAGTTCTTCGGCACAGCGGGCGGTGATCGCCGCGCCAACTTCCTTTGTTTTTGGCTCAAGCACCGCCAGCGCGGATTGGATCGTGGCGCTGATTTGGACGGGTTTGACGACGCGCTGGCCGCGCCGCGCGAAAGACTTCAAATGCTTGAGCATGCGCCGCAGGCGACCGGTCATATCCGTGGCGGCAACCAGTTTCCCGTCCAGCGCAGGTTTGTCATCACGTTTGGCGTGGATTCGGGCGCTGGCGAGCGTGGTCTCAAGCGCCGCGAGCGGCTGGCTGACTTCGTGGGCAATGGCCGCCGACATCTTGCCAAGTGCGGCAAGCTTTGCGGCTTCGATCAACTGGTCCTGCGTTTGCCGCAAGGCTGTTTCGGCGCGTTTGCGTTCTTCGATCTCGTCGCGCAACTCTCGGGTTCGCGTGGTGACTTTGACTTCAAGCATGCGGTTTTGCGCGCGTTGCAACCGGACTAGGCCGAGCCGCTGTCGTGCGATGATGACGCCCGCACCGACAAGCGCGATGGCAAAAAGCGCCAAAGCGCTCAAAGCCAATGCCGTTTCGCGCAGCGCCGCGCGGGTCGTCACGGTGTGTATCGTCCATCCATGCACACCAAGCTCTGCGGTGCCGATCAGTCTGCCATCGTCTGCGGTGAATGACGTGTCGGGGCCAACATTGGGGTTTTCCATTGCGGTTGCACTTATGAGCGGGCTCTTGAGGTTGGCAGAGACGCGT
>JBCBHR010000120.1:0-6076 GCA_038525365.1 Pseudomonadota bacterium
CATCACAGGCGGCTACGACCTGACACTGTTCGAACTGGACGAAGCAGCAAACCGCATCCGCGAAGAAGTCGACCAAGACGCCAACATCATTCTCGGCGCGACATTTGACGAGAGCCTTGAAGGCCTCATTCGTGTGTCGGTCGTTGCAACGGGCATCGACAGTGCGGCCGCTGCTAAACATGCGGCTACCACACAACAGGCTTCACTGCCGCGCGCTGTTACCGGCGTTGCAGCCAAACCGCAGGCCAAGCCGGAAACGGCTGCGGCTGTGGCAGCAGTTGCCAAGCCTGCCGCTGCCGGGACATCTGCCCAAGCGGCGGCGCAGCGCGCACCTGCTGCCGCTGCCAATGTGACCGATGATGTGTTTGCAGCGACACAGCGGGACATGGATGCTTATGGTCAGCCAAAGGCGGCACAGGCTCCAGTGATGGCTCCGGCTCCGGCTGCCTCTGCCGCAACGCAGGATAATGGTTTCAAACCTGCAAGCACGCTGTTTGCGAGTGCGCCACAGGCCATGCCAGCGCGTCCGCAAACACCGCAAATGCAGGCCGCACCGCAGCCACAGCAGCAACAACCGCTGCCCGCCGCGCGAATGCCCCGTGTCGAGGACTTTCCGCCCGTTGTGCAAGCTGAGTTGAAAGCGCAAGCCGCACCTGCTGCTGCCGCCGCGGCGCCTCTGCCACAGGAAGACGAGCGCGGGCCGCTTGGCCTTTTGAAGCGGCTGGCGACAGGCTTCTCGCGTCAGGAAGACGAGGCGCAAGCCACGCAACAACCGGCACCGGCCAATCTGCAGCCGGCTGCACCGCCGCAACCGCGCCGCGAGCCATCGTCCGATGCTGCCTACTATGCGCCGCGTCGCGGCCAACTGGATGAAACCGGTCGACCCGTGCCTCACCGCGTTGAGCAGGAAGAGGATCAATTGGAGATCCCGGCGTTCCTGCGTCGCCAGGCCCGTTAACCACACATGTGGAAATCATGTGTTACGCAAAGTGTGTCGCCACAACCGGAAGCGTTGCGTAACGTGTTTATAAACAAAGGCTTTTCGAAAAGCTGCCCACGTTACAAACCGTAAAGAACCGTGATTTGGTGAAACCAAAGACTCACGAGTAGCTAAGGGTTGGGGAGCGCCGTGCCAGATGGGGATGCTGGCACCGAAAGGGAAAACGGTGGTTATGGGGACCGATTTAAGCGCGTATCAAGCGTCTATTGGCCAATCCGTGCAATTGTCTGGGGTTGGCGTACACAGCGGCCAAGAAGCATCAATCACATTGATGCCAGCCGATCCAAATACCGGTATTATCTTTCACAGGGTTTTGCCCAATGGGGATATAGCCGAGTTTCAGGCTGTCGCATCACAAGTTGGCGCGACTGATTTGTGTACGATACTTGGTGACCCACGTGGCATACATGTGGCGACAGTTGAGCACTTGATGGCCGCGCTCGCGGCTCTTGGCATCGACAACGTGATCATCCAAATCGACAGCGCTGAAGTTCCTATCATGGACGGCAGCGCGCGTGTGTTCATCAATGCGATTGACCGTGCGGGCATCATTCACCACCCGGTGAAGCGTCGCTACATCCGCGTCAAGCAGACCGTTCGCTCCGAGATCGGTGGTTCGTGGGCTGAGTTTCGGCCGCATGAAGGAACGCGGTTTGAGGTGGTTATCGACTTTGATAGCGCCGCGATTGGCCGCCAAGAGTTCCGCAGCGAAGTTGATAGCGATATCTTCCGCGGCGAGTTGGCGTCTGCCCGTACATTCGGTTTCATGAAGGATGTTGAGCGGCTTTGGGCTTCGGGCCACGCGCTTGGCTCTTCACTTGAAAATTCCATCGTCATTGGCGACGACAATCGCGTGATCAACAGCGGCGGTCTTCGTTTCAAGGACGAGTTTGTGCGTCATAAGACGCTTGATGCCATTGGCGATCTTGCTTTGGCCGGTGCTCAGTTTATCGGGTGTTTTGCCTCCTACCGTGGCGGTCACCGTCTGAATGCGACTGCGCTTAAGGAATTGCTGAACACGCCCTCGGCTTACGAGATCGTGGAAACACCTGAGCCGCGCCAACGTGCATTTGCCGGCGAGTTCGTGGCGATTGCGGCGCAGACTTACGCGCCTTGGATGGTCTGACGGACGTCACTGTTCATCATTCGGCCATAAAGCCTCGCCAACCGGCAGTGGAGAGATTGCGTCTGGCACGCGCCCACGGTAAATGCGGGCAATTGGCGCGAAGCCGCGCTGGGGATGGTTTTGGTATGGGTACCGTTTCAATGAGCAGGAAAACCCGTTTGCTTCCGGTGTTGGCGCTGGTCGTTTTGGCGACCGGCTTGCAGGCATGTTCACGCAACAATGAAACCGTCGATCTGAACAATTACGTTTCGACGATCGAACCTGCCGACACGCTTTACAATCAAGGTTTGGCCAATCTGAACGCTGGCAATCTGCGTGAAGCGGCGCGAAAGTTTTCCGCCGTTGACCGCCAACACCCGTTTTCCGATTTTGCGCGCAAGTCAAATGTGATGGCGGCTTTTGTGTCCTACCGACTTGGCAATTTTGACGATGCCATTCTTGCGAGCCGTCGCTTTGTGCAGCTCTACCCGACGCATGAAGATGCCTCCTATGCGCAGTACATCATCGGTCTGTCCTACTTCAAACAGATGCCGGAAGTGACGCGCGATCAGCGTGACACCCGACTTGCCGTGCAAAACTTCAACGAATTGATCGAGCGCTATCCCGGCTCCATCTATGAGGAAGATGCCAAGAAGCGCATTCGGATGGCGCGCGACCAACTGGCGGGCAAAGAGATGCAGGTCGGGCGCTACTATCTGGAACGTCGCGAATATGCTGGGGCGATTGCACGTTTCCGTATTGTCGTTGATCGATACTCCAACACGCGTCACGTCGAAGAAGCACTGGCGCGCTTGACGGAAACGTATTTTGCGATGGGCCTTGCGGCGGAGGCGCAAAACTCGGCAGCCGTTCTCGGCCACAACTTCCCTGACAGCGATTGGTACGAGGACAGCTACTTGCTTCTGCAGTCCGGTGGTCTGCGGCCACGCGAGAACACAGGTTCATGGTTGTCGAAACTGTTCCGCCGCACGTAATCTGCATTCCATCGGGAATCGGATTTGCGGCACATGCTGTCTGAACTGTCCATTCGGGACATCGTCCTCATTGAGAAACTGACCATCCGTTTCGACGGCGGCATGTCCGTGCTGACCGGTGAGACGGGTGCGGGCAAGTCGATCCTTTTGGACGCGCTATCGCTGGCACTTGGCGCGCGCGGCGATGCACAACTTGTGCGCCAAAGCGCAGACCAGGGCCATGTGACGGCTGTTTTTGACCTGCCGGTCACCCATCCTGTCCGCGCGGTTTTGACCGAGGCGGAGGTCGATGTTGACGATGGCGAACCGGTGATGTTGCGCCGGGTTCAAAATGGCGACGGCCGTACCCGTGCGTTCGTCAACGACCAATCTGTCAGCGCATCCCTGTTGTCACGCATCGGTTCGCTGCTTGTTGAAATTCACGGACAACATGACAACCGCGCGCTTGTCGACACATCACTGCACCGAGTGCTGCTTGACGCATTTGGCCGCTTACATGGCGATGTCGCCCATGTCGGTGAATGTCACGCCCATTGGCGCGCTGCGCAAAAGGCATTGGCAGCGCACCGCAACCAAGTGGAGGAAGCCGCGCGTGAAGCCGACTTCCTGCGCGCCGCCAATGAAGAATTGATGGCGCTCGCGCCGGAGCCCGGCGAAGAAGAACAGTTGGCCGCTCACCGCGCTGACATGATGAAATCGGAAAAGGTCGCAAGCGATCTGCATGATGCAGAAGATACGCTCGGCGGGCCGAAGTCGCCGATCCCCGCGGTGTCAGCGCTATTGCGTCGGCTTGAGCGCAAGGCGGCTGAGGTGCCGGGCTTGTTGGAAGAGACCAATGAGAATTTGGCGAAAGCACTTGATCATCTCGCAGAGGCGCAGAACCTGATCACGCGTGCAGTCAACACGTCTGATTTCAATCCGTCTGATCTTGAACGCACCGAGGAGCGCTTGTTTGCGTTGCGGGCGGCTGGCCGCAAATACAATGTCATGGTCGACGAATTGCCAGCCCTCACCGTGCGCATGGCCGACCAGTTGGCCGCGCTCGATGCGGGCGAAGAACGCTTGGCTCATCTGGAACGCGTGGAGAAAGACGCGGCCGACGTCTATGATCGCGCAGCCGCCGCATTGTCACAAAGGCGCAAGGCGAGCGCTGTGGACCTCGAAGAAGCGGTGATGGCGGAATTGCCTGCACTAAAGCTTGAAAAGGCGCGCTTCATGGTCGCGTTGGAGACCGATGCGGCCCAGCGTGCACCGCATGGGTCAGACGATGTCGCGTTTCATGTCCAGACGAACCCGGGTTCGCGCGCCGGTCCGATCATGAAGGTGGCATCCGGCGGCGAGCTTTCGCGGTTTCTGCTCGCGCTGAAGGTTGCGCTGGCCGACAAAGGTTCCGCACCAACGCTTGTGTTTGACGAGATTGACACGGGCGTCGGTGGCGCGGTGGCCGACGCGATTGGCTCGCGCCTCGCACTGCTGGCAGATGGTGTCCAGGTGCTGTCAGTGACACACGCGCCGCAAGTTGCCGCTCGTGCTGGACATCACTTTCTGATCGCAAAATCGGCTGTGACCGGTGGAACGGTGGCAACGGATGTCCGACAGATGGATGACGGCGAGCGGCGCGAAGAGCTTGCGCGCATGTTGTCCGGCGCGACGATCACAGACGAAGCGCGCGCAGCAGCGGTCCAATTGTTGACCGGTTCCTGACGGCTCGAATAGTTTTGCCTGAATTGCATGGTTTCTTCGCGCTTTCACACATTGGGAGCTGCCATGAAAACACTCGTTGTCTTCTACTCACGAACTGGCACCACACGCCTGGTGGCCGATGCCGTCGCACAACGTCTAAACGCGGACCTGGAGGAGGTTCGCGAGGTGCATCCGCCAAGCCAGTTCTTCGGTTACCTGAAAGCCATGCTGCAGACCTGGTTCCAACGCGTGCCGCCCATCGCCGAGGCTGAGCATGACATCGCAACCTACGATCTTGTGGCGTTCGGTTGTCCGGTTTGGGCGAGCACCATGCCGGGCCCGGCGCGGCGATATCTGGAACGTGAGCGCGACGGCATCACGCGATTGGCCGGATTTTGCACGCACCATGACAGCGGTGCTGACAGTACATTTGCCCGCATGGAAAGTGTGGGCGGCAAAAAGCTGGAGGCCCGCGCGGCTTTTAAGGAAGAAAGTGTGCGATCGGGAGATGCGGAAGCTGACATCGAAGCATTCATCGCAAAACTCCAAGGTTGAGCAGCGCGGCCAGGCGGATATATCCCAGGGAGCGATGGGAGACGGGCGATGCCGGAGACGACAACAATTGTGGCGCTGCCAGTGGATGCGCTGACCGAGGCGCAGGCGGCGGAAGAACTCGTGCGGCTTGCGGGCGAACTCGCGCGTCACGATACTGCCTATCATCAGAACGATAGCCCCGTCATTTCTGACGCGGCCTACGACTCGCTCAAGCGGCGCAATTTGGAAATTGAGGAGCGGTTTCCCCATCTCAAGCAAGCGGATTCGCCGTCGAACAAAGTCGGCGCAACAGTGTCGGACAAATTCGAGAAAGTTGCTCACCGCGTGGCGATGCTATCGTTGGACAACGCATTTAGTGATGACGACGTACGCGACTTCGCGGCCCGGGTGCGGCGATACCTCAAGATGGCTGATGACGCGCCGTTGGCTTTGACGGCGGAACCGAAGATCGACGGTCTCTCGCTGGCGCTTCGCTACGAAGCGGGCGCATTGGTCTATGCCGCCACAAGAGGCAATGGGCAGGTGGGCGAGAACGTCACCGTCAACGCACGTACTATTGGAGACATTCCGGCGACGCTTGCTGGCAATCCGCCGGACGTGATTGAAGTCCGCGGCGAGGTCTTTATGACAAAGAACGACTTTGCCGAATTGAACCGCAAGCAGGCGGAAGCGGGCAAACAGACCTATGTGAACCCGCGAAACACGGCCGCCGGATCGTTGCGCCAGTTGGATGCCTCG
>JBCBHR010000121.1:0-6075 GCA_038525365.1 Pseudomonadota bacterium
CAAAACGCAGCCGCATTTTGGCAGACCGTCTCCATGCGGTTCCTGCCATTTGCCGATGTTGCGACACCGGATTTGCCGCTGTCGCGTCTGCTACGCTTGTCGCTTTTTCAGGTGTCGGTCGGCATGGCGATGGTGCTGCTCACGGGCACACTGAACCGTGTGATGATTGTCGAACTTGGCGTGCCAACAAGCCTTGTCGCGCTGATGGTCGCGATCCCGGTTTTGGCTGCGCCGTTCCGCGTGCTGATGGGCTACCGCTCGGACACCTACAAGTCGCTGCTCGGTTGGCGGCGTGTGCCGTATATCTGGCTGGGCACGCTGTTGCAGTTTGGCGGTCTGGCGATCATGCCATTTGCTCTGCTGCTGCTGCAGTCACAAACCGTTGGGCCAACATGGGCGGGGCCCGTCGGCGCGGCGCTTGCGTTTCTCCTCACCGGCGTTGGCATGCACATGGCGCAGACGGCCGGACTGGCGCTCGCCACTGACCTGGTCGCCGAAGACAGCCGCCCGCGTGTGGTGGCTCTTGTCTATGTCATGCTGCTTGTGGGCATGATCATTTCCGCGCTGGCGTTTGGGTTCTTGCTGTCTGACTTTGGCGCCAAAATCCTCATTCAAGTCGTGCAGGGTGCTGCCGTCGTCACGATCGCACTCAACATCATTGCGCTATGGAAGCAGGAGGCGCGCAATCCGCAGGCAACGCGCGTTGACCGCGAAATGCCGTCTTTCGCGCAGGCGATGCGGGCTTATGCCGGTGATGAACGGGCGAAACGTCTCATGCTCGCTGTTGCATTCGGGTCAGCCGGATTTGCCATGCAGGATGTTCTTCTGGAGCCATATGGTGGCGAAGTGCTGGGCCTTTCGGTCTCTCAGACCACGCTTTTGACCGCGCTTTGGGCGACGGGCGCTTTGATCGGATTTGCGTTCGCGGCTCGCATGCTTGCGCGCGGCAAGGACATGTATCGCCTTGCCGCAACCGGCGCTTTGATCGGCGTTGCGTCGTTTTCCTGCGTCGTCTTTGCCGAACCGATTGGCTCCGCCAACCTCTTCCGCTTCGGCGCATTTCTCATTGGATTGGGCGGCGGCATCTTCGGTGTCGCGACCATGCTCGCTGCGATGGATGTCGCGCGCGGCAAAGCGGACAATGGCATCGTTATCGGCACATGGGGTGCTGTTCAGGCGACCGCAATTGGACTTGGCCTCGCATTTGGCGGTTTTGCCCGCGATGCGGTCAATGTGGCAGCTGCAAACGGCGTCTTTGGCTCCGCCATGAGCGCACCGGCTGCCGGTTATTCCGTCGTCTACCATTTGGAGATCGGACTGCTTTTCGCCGCGCTGGTCTTCCTCGGCCCGCTCGTTGGCCAAACCGTTCACACACAAACTGAAACCCAAGAACGCCGGTCGATCGGTCTTGTCGATCTTCCCGGATGAAACTGCAAACCTGATGGAGAACCGCCATGGTTGAAGTCACAAACTATATCGATGTCGCACAGATCACGCTTTACGTGTTCTGGGTGTTTTTTGCCGGGCTGGTTATCCACCTGCAGATGGAGAGCCGTCGCGAGGGCTTCCCCATCGAAAACGAAGACGGCAGCGTCCATAAGAAATCCTGGCTGATGACGCCGGGCCCGAAGACGTTCCATATGCGTCACGGCCATGGCGACATCACAGTGCCAGGTGATGACCGGGATGCACGCAAGCTGAACGCCGAACCAGTGATGGCCATGGGCGGCGCAGCGCTTCGTCCAACGGCTGCCAATCCGATGCTCGATTCCATCGGCCCCGGTTCTTACGCCGAGCGCGCCAATGTGCCCGATATCACCTTTGAAGGTGACGTGAAGATTGTGCCGATGCGCAACGCCAAGGACTTTGCCATCGCAAAAGGCGACCTTGATCCGCGCGGCCTTCGCGTCGTGGGTTGCGACGCCATCATCGCCGGACGCGTCAAGGATGTGTGGGTCGACAAGGCCGAACAGGTCATACGCTATCTGGAAGTCGAATTGGAAGTTGGCGAAGAAGGTGGTTCGGTGCTCGTGCCATTCAACTTCACGCTCGTTCGGACACCGCGTGACAAGGAGAAGCTTTTCTATGTTCACGCGATCACCGGCGAACAATTCGCCCATGTGCCCAAGACGCGCAAGCGCACCGAGGTCACCTTCCTCGAGGAAGACAAGATCATGGGCTATTTCGGTGCAGGCCTCATGTATGCGACGCCACGCCGTCAGGAATCGGTGATCTGATATGGTCAGCTACGTCGCGCCCGAATATGAAAACGAGCCGGTTCCGGGTCTCCCGGGGCCGCTGCCGGAAGGCGAATACATCGTCTGGCAGGGTTCGCCCGTTGCGCGGCGGCTTGCCAATCAGGTGTTCAAGATACGCTGGATCGCGGGTTATTTCGCGGTCCTGACGGCCTGGATGCTTGTTAGCGGGCTTTACCTCGGCCGCACAGCTGAAAGCATCGCGATCTCCATGCTGTTCATGGCGGCGGGCGGCGCAATGGTCATTGGCTTCTTGTGGTTTGTCGCGCGGTCGATGGCGCGCTCGACGATCTATTCGATCACCAATCGGCGGATCGTCTTCCGGTATGGCATCATCTTGCCGACGGCGTTCAACCTGCCTTACGCGGAGTTTGAATCGGTCGACGCCCGTGTTCGCGCTGACGGCAGCGGCGACATCGCGTTGAAGTTCAAGGAAGATGTGCGCCTGGCATGGGCGATCTTCTGGCCGCATGTTCGTGGGTTCCGAATGGGCCGCACCGAGCCGCAGCTGACGGGGCTCGATGATGCGCGCACGCCATCTGATGCGTTGGCCAACCAACTGTCAGCGTATCTTGCCCGAAATCACGTCAATGAAGAACCGGCCGCCGCTGCCATCCATATCGATGACGCGCCGTTTCCGGTTGCAGCTGAATAGGACGCAGGAAAACCGCCATGGCCACTCATATGCAACCGGCAAAAGTGCACAAGCAGCCCGCGATACCCGAAAGCGAAATTCGGATCACGAAGACGTCGATCTTGATGGTCGCGGCGCTGGTGGTGTTTTCGCTGTTGATCGTGGCCTATGCGCGCATCACTGACAACGGTACCTTCAAGACGGGCGGGCCGGACATCACGCAAATTGGTGTTTTGTCCTATGAGCCGCAGACAGACGGGTTTGCACTTGTCGGCGATGGGCATTCATTTTCGGCAACTGACACCGCGTTTGCCAAAGGCGCGATCCGCTCATTGGAGCGCATGAATGGAGGTGCGCTTGCGCAGGGCACCGTGTTCAATGTCCTGCAATTGCGTGGGGGGCAGGTGTTTTTAGAAAACACCACCAATGGCGACCGCATAAGCCTTGATGCGTTCAGCCGGGCCAAGGCCGCATCCATGGCCGATGCACTGAAATCAGTCGGAGGAGGAACCGCCGATGGCTCTTAAGTCCATTCTATTCCGCACGCACGAAACTGCGCCGTGCACGGTGGAAATCAACAACACGTTTGAAGAATTGAGCGCCCATGTGCGCTTTGAAAATGGCGCTGTCGTCAATCCGGGCGACGAAGTCATGGTGCATGGCGCACCGATCTCCATTCCCTATGGCGAGCGCGCGAGCTTTGAACGTGAGGCGACGATCACGCGCGCCAGCGTCGTTGAACGCGCATGGACACGCGCCACAGGCGATCTGGAATTCATGGAGCTCTGCGAGTTCTCGTTCTCCGAGGAGGCCACGTTATGAACCAGCACGTATCACCCCCGACCCCGCCGATAAAAAACGCACCGCTCGAACGGCAAAGCGAAACCACACGCATGGCCACCGAGACGACCATGCTGAACCCGCGGTTTTACACAACCGATTTCGACGAGATGGATCGCATCGATGTCTCTTCGGTGCGCGGCGAATGGGATGAGCTAATCGCCGAAATGAAGTCCGACCCCAACAAGGGTCACTTCAAGAAGAACGAAGACTGGGACGAGATCGACATCGACGCGCTCGATCCGGAACTGCGCAAGGAGTTCATCGACTTTCTCGTCTCGTCACTGACAGCTGAATTCTCCGGTTGTGTGCTCTACAAGGAGATGAAACGCCGCGGCAGCAACAAGGAAATCTGCGAGCTCTTTGGCCTGATGAGCCGCGATGAAAGCCGCCATGCGGGCTTCATCAATGACGCGCTCAAAGAGTTCGATATTGGCGTCAACATGGGCTTTCTCGCCAAGGCGAAGAAGTACACCTATTTCAAGCCGAAATTCATCTATTACGCGACCTACCTGTCGGAGAAGATTGGCTACGCCCGCTACATCACGATCTTCCGCCATCTGGAGCGCAATCCTGACAAGCGGTTTCACCCGATTTTCAAGTGGTTTGAAGAATGGTGCAATGACGAGTTTCGCCATGGTGAGGCGTTCTCGCTTTTGATGCGCACCGATCCGAAGCTGCTTTCAGGCCGCAACACATACTGGATCAAATTCTTCCTGTTGGCCGTCTTTGTGACGATGCATGTGCGCGATCACCAGAGACCGGCGTTCCACAAGGCGCTCGGCGTCGATATTGAAGAGTACGATTGGAAGGTGTTCCACCTGACGAGCGAGATCTCCAAGCAGGTGTTTCCGCTGACGCTTGACCTTGATCATCCAGCGCTCGTCGCTGGCTTCAAGCGCATGGTGAAGATCAATGAAGGCATGGAGCGCGCAAACAAGCGTGGCGGTGTCGTCGGTGGTCTTGGCAAGGCTTGGTACGGTGCCCGCGCGGCGATCAACTTTGCGCGGCTCTACATGATCCCTGCCCAATCAAACGAAATACCCGAAACCAGCCGCTTGCAGCCGGTTTGGTGATCTGCTGATGACCGTTTTTGCCGCCATTGCGATTGCTGTCACGGCCTGGTGGATTTCCACCGGCTTGGTGATCATGATCGTGCGCGGCATGGGCGGTCCGATGGTGGCCATCGCGGTTGCATCGCTCGTCGCATTGGGTGGGGCCGTTGCAATCTACGGCTCATCTGATGCTTTCACGCAAGTCGGTGTCTATCACGGGTTTTTTGGGGCCTTGGCGCTGTGGGCATGGCATGAAGTCACGTTTTTGACGGGCTGGATTGTTGGCCCGCGCCGCATTGGGGTCGCGCCGGGTGTTGAAGGCAAAGCTCGTTTCCGCGCGGCATTTCTGGCGATCCGCGATCACGAATTGGGGCTTTTTGCGACGGGGCTGTTGCTGATCATGCTGTTGGGCGGCGCGGAAAACCCTGCCGCCTGGGGCACTTACAGCCTGTTGTGGCTGATGCGGCTGTCGACAAAACTCAATGTCTTTTGCGGTGCGCCGAATGCGATCAGTGAGATATTGCCGGACCGGCTGTCTTATCTGACCAGTTATTTTCGAACCGACCGAACACACCCGATTTTCATCGTCTCGGTGACGCTAATTGCAGCGCTCATGACGACATTTGCGTTTTTTGCGACGCAGGGCGGTGAGGCATCGTCCGTGCTTTGGACGCTGCTTGCCACTTTTGCGGCGCTCGCGTTGCTTGAACATTTGTTCCTCGTTTTGCCGATCCGCGACGCTGCGCTGTGGTGGTGGGCGGTTGACGATGAAGCGACCAAAAAAAAACAAGAAGAGAAGGCAGTGAGGCTCAAGCGCCTCGCTGAAATAGTGCCATGAGCTTGAGTAAGGGCAATTTTGGTGGTCACGCACGGGGTGATGTCGTGAGTTTTGAGAAACGGTTTGAGACCGCCCTTGCGGGCCTCCATGAAGCTGGCAATTACCGTGTATTTGCGGAGTTGGAGCGTAAGCGTGGTCAGTTTCCGCGTGCGACGCGTTACCGTGAGGATGGCTCGACCCATGAGGTGACGGTGTGGTGCTCGAACGACTATCTCGGCATGGGCCAGCATGACACGGTCGTTGAGGCCATGCAGGACGCGATTGCGCGCTCTGGCACCGGTGCAGGTGGCACACGCAATATCTCCGGTACCAACCATGACCATGTGCAGCTTGAGAACGAATTGGCCGACCTGCACGACAAGGAAGCGGCCCTGATCTTCACATCCGGCTATGTGTCCAACTGGGCAGCGCTTGGGACTTTGCTCGCCAAAATCCCCGGCATCATCTGTTACA
>JBCBHR010000122.1:0-6062 GCA_038525365.1 Pseudomonadota bacterium
CCAAAAGGCGTGGCAGCAGAGCCATCGCGCCTTGTTTGACGAACTGGCCGACAATGCCGCCGCCGACCATGCCGGATACAGCCTGAATGATGAGTGGAATAAGCATTTCCATGATGTGAACCCCGTCTGTTGGAACCGCCACCTGAGGGTTCATCCTATGGTCGCACTGGAGTCAACCATGAAACCATAAGTCACCAAAGCTTCACAGTCGCGTTGTCTTACTCCGCAGCGATGGCCGCGCGATGTTCACGGACCAGTTTTTCATAGTCGTGCATGAGCGTCGTGGTGATTTCGCCAACGTCAAACGTATAGTCACCGATTTCGGAGACGGGCGTCACTTCGGCGGCTGTGCCGGTGAGGAAGCACTGCTCAAAGCCGCTCATTTCTTCCGGCGCGATGCGGCGCTCGATGATCTCGATACCGCGTGCCTTGGCGAGATCGATCACAGTGCGGCGGGTGATCCCGTCGAGGAAGCAATCGGCCATCGGCGTGTGGATTTTGCCGTCTTGAACAAAAAACACATTGGCGCCGGTCGCCTCAGCGACATAGCCGCGCCAATCGAGCATGAGTGCGTCGGAGTACCCTTTGTCCTCCGCCTCGTGCTTGCAGATGGTGCAAATCATATAGAGACCTGCGGCCTTGGAGCGCGAGGGCGCAGTTGCCGGATCAGGCCGACGGTAACGGGCCATGTCAAGGCGGATGCCCTTCAGCTTTTGGGCTGGATCGAAGTAGCTCGGCCAATCCCAAACGGCGATGGCAACGTTAATGCGGTTCTTTTGAGCCGAAATACCCATCATCTCCGATCCACGCCACGCAAATGGGCGCACATAGGCGTCGGTGAAGCCTTGCTTTACCAACAGCGCATTGCAGGCGTTGTCGATTTCCTTGACCGAATAGGGAATTTTGTAACCCAGAATGTCGGCCGATGCATGCAAGCGCTCTGTATGCTCGGTGAGCTTGAAAATTTGGCCGTTGTAGGCGCGGCACCCTTCAAACACCGTGCTCCCGTAGTGCAGTCCGTGGGATAGCACATGCATGTTGGCGTCCGCCCATGCTACGAGCTCTCCATTGTACCAGATATCGCCCTCAAGCTGATCGAACGGAACTGAAGCCATTGCACCCACCACACTGTTGATTTCAAATGCCGTACCGAGGGGTACGGCGGGTTTGCATTCCTTAGAGATGTGCGATAACTATGTCAACAATGCTGACGTATATTGGAAATCATGGCCCGGACGGTGCGCCCGATGAGGCAAATGCCGATGCGCTCATCGAGATGCTGTTCTTTGCTTATCGCGACTTTACCCGCGATGCGGATGACATTTTGGCGGGCATGGGGTTTGGCCGTGCGCATCACCGTGTGCTCCATTTCATTGATCGCAAACAGGGGCTCACCGTTGCTGAGTTGCTGACGCTCCTTGGCATTACAAAGCAGAGCCTTGCGCGCGTTCTGAAAGACCTTGTCGAAAGCGGCCATGTTCGACAGAGCGTGGCAAACACGGATCGGCGGCAGCGCAACTTGCATCTGACGCGCGACGGAGACGCGCTGATCGCGGCGCTGCGTGCACCACAGTCTCGCCGCATAAATGCTGCACTGGCGCAATGCGGGCTGGAGCACAGCGTGGTGGAAGAGTTTCTCGACGCCATGCTTGACGATGAAAGCCGCACGCAACGCACCGGGCTTGATGCGTTGGGCGGGTAAGAGGAGACCCCATGGCGATGCAAACCGCAGTTTCGGCGAAGCCACAGCCGACACCCATTACGGATACGGCCAATCACCTTCTGGTGGTCGACGATGACAACCGCATTCGCGAACTGTTGAAGAACTATCTTGAGCGTGAGGGGTTTCGCATTTCCACGGCGGAAAACGCCGATGAGGCGCGGCGCAAACTGGAGAACCTTGATTTCGACGTGGTCATCCTCGATGTCATGATGCCCGGCGAAGACGGCGTTTCGCTGGCGCGCTCACTGCGCGGGATCAAGCGCGAGACGCCGATCATCATGTTGACGGCCCTGACAGACATCGAGCAGCGCATCGAAGGTCTTGATGCCGGTGCCGACGATTATCTAGGCAAGCCGTTTGAGCCACGCGAATTGCTTCTGCGCATCAACAACATCTTGAAGCGTAGCGCTGGTGACCAACCGATCATGATTGAGCAGGTCGTGTTTGGATCGTTTGCGTTTTCCATCAAGCGCCGCGAGTTGAAGCAGAACGGCGAAACCGTGAAGCTGACCGAGCGCGAGAAGGAAATCATGGTGGCTTTCGCGTCGAACGCAGGTGACACGGTTTCGCGCTACGATCTGGTGAGCAACAGCGAAGACGTGGGCGAGCGGACAATCGATGTTCAGATCAACCGCCTGCGCCGCAAGGTCGAAGAAGACCCTGCCAATCCCCGTTATCTTCAAACCGTGCGCGGAATAGGCTACCGTCTCGCCATCGACTGAGTTGGATGGCGAAGGGGCGGGCCCTGTCGGACGTTACGGATCGCGATATTATTGCTGAAACACCGGACGATGGCGCCGAAACGAAGACTGTGCCGCGCCAAAGGCGTAGTCGTGTCTGGCGCACGCTCCGGCTTGGCTTTCGTCGCTCACGCGGTCTACGCTCGCGTCTGCTCGATATCCTGCCGCGCGGCCTCTATGCACGCTCGCTGATCATCATCATTGCGCCGATGGTGCTGCTTCAATCAGTCGTGGCGTTCGTCTTCATGGAACGTCACTGGCAGACCGTGACGCAGCGCCTTTCGACGGCGGTGACGCGCGACATTTCGGCCATCATCGATATCATCGACACTTGGCCGCAGGATGCAAACTACAATGAGATCACGCGGATCGCCCGGGATCGGCTGGCGCTTAACGTCGCCATTTTGCCGCCGGACCCACTGCCGTCGCCTGCGCCAAAGCCATTCTTTTCGATCCTCGATGGCATTTTGAGCGATGAAATCCGCACCCAGATTGGCAAGCCGTTCTGGATCGACACGGTCGGCAATTCAAACCTCGTGGAAATTCGCATTCAGCTTGAGGACAAAGTGCTGCGGGTGTTTGCGCCGCGCAGTCAGGCATATGCGTCCAACACGCATATCTTCCTGCTATGGATGGTCGGCACATCGCTTGTGCTGCTGTTCATCGCGATCCTGTTTCTGCGCAACCAGATACGCCCGATCCAAAAGCTCGCCGATGCCGCTGATGGGTTTGGCAAGGGCCATGATTTGCCCGATGATTTCCGGCCCCGTGGCGCGATTGAGGTGCGCCGTGCGTCGCTCGCCTTCATCCAGATGCGGGAGCGCATTGAGCGGCAATTGGAGCAGCGCACGCAAATGCTAACCGGCGTCAGCCACGATTTGCGCACCATCCTGACCCGCTTCAAGTTGCAATTGGCGCTGACCGACCAAACGCCGGAGATCACCGCCATGGAGCGCGATGTGGGCGAGATGCAGTCGATGCTTGAAGGCTACATGGACTTTGCGCGTGACGAGGTGCGCGAGGAGACCGGTGAACTCGACCTGAACGATTTGCTCCATGAGGTCGCCAAGCGCGGTGCGCTTCTCGGCAAGGATGTTGAGACCACGATGATCGGACGTGAGGACGTTGTCGTTCGCCCGGTCTCATTCCGCCGTCTTGTGGACAACATCACCACCAACGCATTTCGTTACGCCAGCCGTCTCGATGTCACCGCGCGTAACGCCAAGGGCTGGCTGACGGTTACGTTTGACGATGACGGGCCGGGCATTCCCGCCGAAAAGCGTGAGGATGTGTTCAAGCCGTTTTACCGGCTCGATGAGGCGCGCAACCTCAATGAAAGCGGAACGGGGCTGGGGCTCGCGATTGCGCGCGACATTGCCCGCAGCCATGGCGGCGAGATCGCGCTTGATGATTCACCGCTCGGCGGCCTGCAGGTGCGAATACGGGTTCCGGCCTAGGTGAGTGTTTCACATCAGCCGCTTGCCATTCGGAACGGGCTTGTCGATGGCAGCAAGCACGATTGCGCCTTCATCATCTTCAAAGCCAAGCACCAGCACTTCCGAGCGGATTGGGCCGATTTGGCGCGGTGGGAAATTGACGACCGCCATGACCTGTCGGCCGATCAATGCGTCGGGCGCGTAGTGCACGGTGATTTGCGCTGACGATTTTTTCAGGCCGATCTCGTCGCCAAAATCGACCATCATCTTGATCGCGGGTTTGCGCGCTTCTGGGAACGGTTCAGCCTCAACGATTGTGCCGGTGCGAATGTCGACCTTCATGAAGTCGTCGAAACCGATCTCGGGTGCCCGATCCTGGCTCATCACGTCCAGCCTTATGCTTCGCCTACGGTCTCAAACATGGCGTGATCGAGCGCTTGCTTGGCGTCCACACCGGACCAGACGACCGACTGGAACGCCTGGAAATAGCTTTCGCAAGTCTCCAATGCATTGGCCAGCAGGACTTCGACCTGTGCTTCGTTTGGCTCAACGCCGCCGGACAGGAGCAATGAATGCCGGAACATTACCGCGCCCTCTTTTTCCCAAAAGTCGAAATGGCCGATGAGCAATTGCTCGTTGATCAGCGACAGCAGCCGCATCATCTCGCCGACGCGTGTCTTTTGCACGGTCAGATCGAACGCGCAGGCAAAATGCAGCGATTCAAAGTCGGGCATCCACGCATATGAGACGTGATAGTTGGTCCAGTCGCCAGCGACCGCAATGGCGATCTCGTCGTCGCCTGTGCGCTCGAAGTTCCAATCGCGCGCATGGGCCACGTGTTCGATCACGTCGACGGGGTGCGCAAGGCGATCATAGTCCAGTTCAAGCAGAGCCATGTGGTGCCCAAAATCCCAAAAATTGTGTCTTTCGATGCTGCGTGAGATGCGGTTTCGTCCCGCCCCGGCACAGCCCTTAACAACTGAATCACGCAAATCCGGTGGCGGCCCACCCAACTAACTGCCGCGAATCACTCAACAATTTCAGTCTATTGATCGTTAAGCTTCATGAAAGAGGGGTTAACGCAGCGCTGCGGCAAACGGGAGGCCCGGCTTGGCTTACGCACAAGTTCGATGGGCACTAAGGGATTCTGCGAAAAGCATTTTTCCGCCTTCGCACCCCAATTTGTGACATGTGAAAAAAGTTTGGAAAAAGCAGTGAAACGCGTTTTTTCACGCGTCAAACGGAAGCGTTACTTGCCTTCGAGCGCCGCAATTCGCTCTTCCAGCGTGGCGAGCTTATCTTTCAGGTCAGCATTTTCTTGCGCCGCGGCCATCGCCAAATCACGCATGGCGTCGAACTCTTCGCGTTGCACGATGTCCATGGTGGACATGAACCTTTCGGCTTGCGCCTGCACCATGGTTTCCATTTCGCGGCGCGCGCCTTGGGCGGCTCCGGCGGCATCGGTCATCAGCCGTGCGAAATCGTCAAAAATCTTGTTTGGACCGGTTGTCATGGCGCGCTCTCCCGTATCAAACACGATCTATGGCTGACCGGACACGCTTGCAAGGGCAGGGGTGGTTGCCCGGCGCCGATGCGACACTGGATACCGCACGATCATGGATTTGATGACCGGAGTGCTTTGGCCGATGACCGCGATCGCCTTTCCGGCGTGGCTCGATCCGGTGTTGTTTCAAATCGGGCCAATTGCGATCCGCTGGTATTCGCTTGGCTACATTGTCGGCATCCTGTTTGGCTGGTGGCTTGCAAAGCGCATCGTGGGCAATGAGCGCTTGTGGGGCGGGCCAGCGCCGATCCGTGTGGAAGATATTGATGACTTTGTGCTTTGGGCAGTGGTCGGCATCGTTTTGGGCGGGCGGCTTGGCTTCGTGCTTTTCTATGACTTTGCGGGTTTCATGGAGAACCCGTTGCGGATCCTGCAGGTTTGGCAGGGCGGCATGTCGTTTCATGGTGGGCTCATCGGCACGACCATTGCGATGTTCTTCTTTGCGCGGTCGCGCGGCATCGACCCGTGGCGCTTTTTTGATGTCATCGGCACGGTTGCACCCATCGGCATCGGTCTGGTGCGCGTTGCAAACTTCATCAATGCCGAACTTTGGGGCCGTGCCAGTGACGTGACGTGGGCGATGATATTTCCCAGCGACC
>JBCBHR010000123.1:0-6042 GCA_038525365.1 Pseudomonadota bacterium
CAGGACCAGATCAGGATCGAAAACCAGCGCCCGCGCGACAGCAACGCGCTGCTGCTGGCCGCCCGAAAGCTGTGCCGGACGACGATTGCCGAACGCGCCCAGTTCGACCATATCGAGTGCGCGCTTGATGCGCGTCTCTTGCTCGGACTTCGCCATACCGCGCACTTGCAGCGGAAACGCCAGATTTTCAGCGACCGACATGTGCGGAAACAGCGCATAGTTTTGGAACACCATGCCAATGCCGCGCTTGTGCGGCGGCACATTGTTGATGGGCTTGTCGTTGAGATAAATCTCACCATGCGTTGCGGGCTCGAAGCCCGCCAGCATCATCAGGCAGGTTGTTTTGCCCGAACCCGACGGCCCAAGCATCGTGAGAAACTCGCCCCGAGCGATATCGAGGTTGAGATTTTTGACGACAAGGGTCGCGCCGTCATAACTCTTCTGTACACCGTCATATCTGACGGCCGCACCACGCGTATTACTCATATGTCTCCCGTATCCGCCTCATGGCGCTGCGTTCAGCAGTTGGCCGAACAAACGAAAGCTCAGGTGTTTTGTAAAGGGCTGGACAGCGGAACAATCGAAAACAGTTGCGAAATTGGCAGGTTTAAGCCGCGAAAAACTGACGCAAAGGCATTCACGTCAGCTTTCAGGGAGCGCATCAGCCGAGTGCCGTATCGTCAACTCGCGCACCAACGCGCCCGTATCAGGATTGAATATCAAAACCTGCATGGCGCCCGTGGCGAGCACGCCGCGTATGTAAACAGAGCCATCACCAAGGCCGGACTCAAGCACCTGAAACGCCTCCGGTACTGCAAGGTCAGCGCGGATGAGCGTGTCGGTGGTATCGGAATTGATGCGATAGACAACAGCGGCAAGCACGGCGAAAATCGAGATGAACATGATGGTCATCGACACGACCAAAAGCCGCATCATTTTGGCGCGAACGCGCTCAACGGCCGGGTCGAGCGGCTTTTCTTCTTGGGCTTCTTCCGGCGGTGCTGATATCTGGTTCATGAAACTCTCTGAACGGCGGGACGGTCAGGCATAAGCACATGACGGATGAATTGGAAACCATTGAGGTCGCCGACGAGCACGCGGCAAGGCGACTGGACCAATTCGTCGCGCTGCATCTGCCGCTCGGCTTTTCACGGTCGCAGGCGCAGACGATGATCGCCGACGGACACGTGACGCTCAATGGCACCGTCGAGACGACGGGAAAGCGCAAACTTAAATCAGGTGACAGCGTTGCCTGGGCCGTGCCGGACCCAAAACCGGCAGAACCCAAAGGCCAAGATATCGCGCTGGACATCCTGCACGAAGATGAAGACCTTATCGTCATCAACAAGCCAGCCGGTCTTGTGGTCCATCCGGGTGCGGGCAATGAGGACGGAACGCTCGTCAACGCCCTCATCCACCATTGCGGGGACAGTCTTTCAGGTATTGGCGGCGTCAAGCGACCGGGCATCGTGCACCGGCTCGACAAAGACACGTCGGGCGTCATGGTCGCCGCAAAGAATGATGTGGCGCATCAACATCTCAGCGCACAATTTGCAGACCATGGCCGAACCGGCGCACTTCGTCGGACCTACCTTGCGCTTTGTTGGGGCACGCCGGAAAGGCTGAAATCAACCATCGATACACATCTTGGCCGCTCTTCCGGCGACCGGCGCAAACAAGCCGTGGTCTCGCCCGGACAGCCGGACGCGCGCCATGCCGTCACCCATTTCGAGATTATCCGCATCTTCGACGAAGCAGATAATGGCGTGGCGCTGAGCCTGTTTGCATGCACGCTGGAAACTGGCCGGACGCATCAAATCCGCGTCCACATGGCCCATATCGGCCATCCTCTGATCGGCGACGACATCTATGGCGCTGGCTTCAAGACCAAAGCCAACAAATTGCCCGCGAAAGCGCAATCTGAAATCAAAACGCTCCACCGCCAAGCGCTTCACGCGCATTTTTTGGCGTTTGAGCACCCCAAATCAGGCGAAGTATTGGAGTTTGAAACCGCCCCGCCCGCCGACATGCAGGCGGTGTTGGATGCGCTGGCATCGCCCACCACGCCTTGAAATTGGCAATTTCTGTTACTACTTCATATTTGTACGAAAGCGGAGTTGGTGCGTTTCACGGCCATTTCCGCAAGTTCGCCGCGATTGTGCGGGAACACGAAAACGGGAGAAAGGGTGCTCAATGGCCCAAGCTACACTGCCCAGCCTTGTTGGCGGGTCCGACGGTCTGTCACGATATCTGGAGGAAGTCCGCCGCTTCCCCATGCTGCAGCCCGACGAAGAATACATGCTCGCAAAACGCTACCACGAACATGAAGATACCGACGCCGCTCACCGCATGGTGACGTCGCACCTGCGTCTCGTCGCAAAGATCGCGATGGGCTATCGCGGCTATGGCCTGCCGATGGGTGAAGTCATCTCGGAAGGCAATGTGGGCCTTATGCAGGCGGTCAAGAAATTCGATCCGGAGCGCGGTTTCCGCCTCGCGACCTATGCGATGTGGTGGATCAAAGCGTCCATTCAGGAATATGTACTGCGCTCCTGGTCGCTCGTTAAAATGGGAACGACAGCCAACCAAAAACGATTGTTCTTCAACCTGCGCAAAGCGAAAAACCGCATTCAGGCGCTGGGTGACGGTGACCTTAACGAAGTCCAAGTCAAACAGATCGCAACCGATCTACAGGTGACTGAAGAAGACGTGCGCTCGATGAACCAGCGCCTGTCCGGTGACGCCTCCTTGAACGCACCGATGCGTGTGGGCGAAGGTGAGAGCGGCCAATGGCAGGATTGGCTCGTCGATGATTCCGACAGCCAAGAGCAAATGCTGATCGAAGAGGACGAACTCGAACAGCGCCGCGGCCTTTTGCATGACGCAATGGAAGTGCTTAATGATCGCGAAAAGCGCATCTTTCAGGCACGCCGCCTGTCAGAAGATCCGCTGACGCTGGAAGAATTGTCCGGCGAATTCAGCATCTCGCGCGAACGCGTTCGCCAGATCGAAGTACGCGCATTTGAGAAGGTGCAGGAAGCCGTTCAAGCTGCCGCACAAGCGGTTGAAAAGAACGCACGCGAAGCGATCGCCGCGCACTGAACAAACCTCAATACTGAGCAATCAAAAGCGGTCGCCCCCACCGGGGCGGCCTTTTTTTGTTGATTTGATTTACGGGGCGCGCTGGAAGGCTGAACGGATGACGGCGAGGCCTGTCGCCGCAAAGAACAAGGCCACTGTGCCGTCCACCCATCGCTTGAAACGCGCATAGACGGTCATGCAGCCTTGCAACGAAAACAGCAGCGCGTAGCCAAAGTAGTTCGCAAATCCCAACGCCACACAGACAGCCGTTACGCCGAGCAATTGGGTCAGCGTGTTGTTGTCACCAAAGCCAGCGGCAAGCGCTGCAATCCACGCAACCACAGCCTTTGGGTTGGAGAGGTTCAGCAACAGCCCGCGCGCAAACCAATTTCCTGACTTGCGCGTGGTTTGCTGCGCGTCGGCTGGCACATTCATGCTGCGCAATGAAGAAGCGGCCAGCCAAAGCAAATAGGCCCCACCCAATAGCTTGAGCACAAACATGGCTTGCGCTGAGGTTTGCAAGACCGCGCCGAGCCCCGTCGCTGCGACCACACCCCAAACCGCAAAGCCGACGCCCAACCCCGCGCCAAACAAAAGGCCCGATGATCTGCCGCAAGACATGGAAATGGTGGCAACGGCAATGTTGGCGGGCCCCGGCGCAACCGTCACGAACAGAAAGGCGGCAAGGATGGCGAGAAGGGCGTCGAATTCAATCATCCCGCTCAGCCGGAGCCGGGCAGTGGATTGGTGTTCCAATAGTTGAAGACGTCCTTGAAGACGCGGTCACCGGGCAGGCCCTTTTCGAGCGTGATGAGGGCGCGACGGCCGCTGACATATTGCATCGGCACGTCAATCCAGGTCTCATTTTCCATCAGCCGCGTATTGGAGGCGACGGCCTCATTGGCATCGGTGAGCGCAACAAGAAATATGTTCGTGTCGATGGGTGCGGGCACGCCGATAAGCGCAGTCCCGGGATCCTGTTCGGTGTTCTTGAACGTCACGCGCTGCACATCCGCTACGCCACGGCCGCTAAACGTGCCGGGAACATCGAAGAAAACCTCGATGATATGGCTTGCCGGAAAGGTGATGTCGCCATTGCGCCGGATCGTCATCGTCATGGAGAGATCAAGGTCCGGAATGCTCGCCTCGCCGCGAATGGCCGGTTCAAGCGGCAGATCGCTGCCGGGCGATTCTTGAACCTGGCTCCAGATGATTGAGCCCGGCACCGCTGTCCCGGCTTCCGAGCCGGTGCGCTCTTCATAGAAAATGGCCCGCTGGCCGACGCGCAGCGGCGTTGACTGTTCTTGCGCATCTTCAGCTGCAGCCTGATCTTCGCTGGCGGCAGGGGCTTCCACATCAGCATCCGGTGCTTGCGTGACGGTTTCGCCAGTGCCCTCCGTTTGGTCAGACACGCTGGTGCCTTCGCCAAGCGCAGGCTCGCCACCGGCCGGGCCTTCATCCACCTCACGCCCGTCTTCGGTGAGGCGTTGTGTGAACTTTGGGCCGGTGTCTTCTCCAGTCCCGACAACCACTGTCTCCGGTTGATCATCACCGGTTGTTTCATCTTCGCTCAGATTGCCCGCATCAACATCGGACTGCGCGGTCTCGGTGGCAGTGTCAGCCTCCGCCGGCTCCACGGTTGTTGTCTCAACTGTGCGCACCGGCAGGCCGCTACCATCGTCTTCGACAACCTCAATACCAAGCACACTGCGCACGCGATCCATATTCATCGCCGCATAAACGCCACCGCCGGCCACAGCGATCACAAGCAGAAATCCGAACAAGCGGCCCCAGGCCGGTTTTGACTTTTCCGCGACCGTCTCAATTGCCGCGGCACCAGCGCCCACCGTTGCAGCCGCAGCCCCCGCGCCTGCCACTTTCACGTCGTCGAGCACTTCTGGCACCATGCCGCCAATCGTGTCATCGACCGCCTCGACCCGATCTCCCGCGTGCGCCGACACCGCTTCCAGCTCTTCGATGGCCGCGTCGGCCGGTGTCTTTGGCGGATCGTCATTCAACACATCCGCCTGCTTCTGGAGAAACTCCATCAGCGGATCCGTCTCATCGACGGGTGGCGTTTGAGCTTCGGTAACGACGGCGTCCAGCGGATCAGCAGGCGCATCAACATCGGCCAGCAGCGCACGCGCTTCATCATCGACATCGCCAACGGACGGCATCGCAGCGACGCTGCTCTCACCATCCGTGTTGGACGCCAACGCTTCCAGTTCCGACAGCACGTCGTCATTTCTGGCTGCTGCGGCGACTACCGGCGCGTCTTCAATAATCGGCGCGACATCGGCTGGCGCGGCGGCATCCGTCACGATTGCGATGTCATCATCGACCGACGGAGCTTCTTCGGGTACCGTATCAGGGATCGGTTCCGGTTCCACGTCAGGAGCAATGACCGTTTCGGCAACAACTTCCGGCACGTCTTCGGTCGTTGGCTCCGCCTCAACAGGCAGGTCCTCGACAACAGGCTCCGACGCGTCTTCAACCACGGGCTCTTCAACGGCTGGCGCTTCGACTTCAGCTTTAGCCTCTACTTCGGGCTCTGGCTCCGGCTCCGGCTCGGTGGGCACAGCATCCGCCATGGCGAGGTATTCGGTTTCGACTTCCTCGACCGCAGTGTTCAACTTGCCAAACTGCCGAGCAACGGCAGCCACCGGTGGTGCCGGGTCCATGGCGTCGATCTTCTTTTGAAGCGCCGCGCGCGCCTTGCCGTAGACGAGCTGACGCAATTCAGGCGTCGTCTCGCCAAGTTTTTCCAAGTTCTTTCTTAGGATCGCAGCAAAATCTGCCATGAATTCAAACCACTATGCGGAGTTGCGATAACGTCAAACTAGTCGCGAAAAGGATCGGTCACAAGTATGGTGTCATTACGTTCGACGGCCGAAGCGATCACGCTCTTTCGCGATCAGCCCGCCATGGGCGAGGACAATGATCACACGATCCCGTTCAACG
>JBCBHR010000124.1:0-6036 GCA_038525365.1 Pseudomonadota bacterium
TAAGCGTTTTAATGAGTCTGCTTCTTGGAAGAATTGCCGCTCATGAGAGCCATGGTGCCGCCGAACGCGAGGGCCATGAACACAAACGTTAGGATCAACAGCCAGACCGGTTTGGTGCTGTCCCAAATGAAAATCGTCATCATTGAGGCAAAGTTCACACCCATCAGCGTGTGCAACTCGATGTACGCACTGGACCAGCGCTCTTTGGCGGCTTCAGTGTTTAACTGCATCGCGATGAATTTCGCAGCCAAGAGATAGGGCGGGATCGCCAACAGCTTCATGGCGATGAGGTTTGGTGCCTCATTGCGCAGATGCAGGATAACCGCAAAGAAAAGCGCGAGAGCGGCAGCGGTGATATACTCGCGCAGCCGACCGTTGGGCCATATCTGCGCGCCGCCTGGAGATAGCTGGTTCTCACTCACCACGAAGTTTCCGCTCCAACGGTTCTTTGGCCCCCCTAACGCTCACAAATCTTTCCGATGAAGTCCAGTTGGGCGTCAGGCGCTGTCGTGCACAATAAGTGTGCCCGCGCCATGGTCCGTGAAGAGTTCAAGCAGCACAGCATGCGGCACGCGACCGTTGACGATAACGACGCCCTTTACGCCGCGATGCAGCGCCTCGATGCATGTTTCCACCTTTGGGATCATGCCCCCTGAGATCGTGCCATCGGCGATCAGCGCCTGGGCTTCAGACACAGTCAATTGCTTGATCAGCGTGCCTGCCTTGTCGAGCACGCCGGGCACATCGGTCAAAAAGAGGAGGCGCTGCGCGGCCACGGCCCCTGCGACGGCCCCCGCAAATGTGTCTGCATTGATGTTGTAGGTTTCGCCGTCACGGCCCGGCGCAACAGGCGCGATGACCGGGATCATTTCAGATGTGGCCAGATGATCGAGAAGCGTGCGATCCACTTCCGCCGGTTCGCCCACAAAGCCAAGATCGAGCACGCGCTCAATATTTGAATCAGGATCTGTCACGGTCTTTTGCGCTTTTTGAGCGTAGACCAGATTGCCGTCCTTGCCGCACAGGCCGATGGCCCACGCGCCTGCATTGTTGATCATCGCGACGATGTCTTTGTTGATCGATCCCGCCAGCACCATTTCGACGATCTCGACGGTCTTTTTGTCCGTCACGCGCAAGCCGCCTTCGAAGCGGCTTTCGATCCCCATGCGCTCCAGCATCGCACCGATCTGCGGGCCGCCGCCATGCACAACCAGCGGATTGACGCGTGACTGTTTCAGGAGCGCGATGTCCTGCGCAAATGCCTCGCCCAACGCCGCATCGCCCATGGCGTGGCCACCATATTTGATGACGACAGTGCGCGCTTCGTAGCGCTGCATATAGGGCAAAGCCTTTGCCAGAACGTGGGCTTCGCTGACAGCGGTGTCGTTGGAATTCGTATCGGTCATGGTGCGTTCGAATGCGATGGGTTTGGTGAGCGCTGACGCATAGTCCGTTCACGGGTAACGCGCAATGACGCTGCGGCCGTGGCTGCTTCGTAACGGTTTGCCTGATCAGCCATGTTTGAGCGTAAATACAACCTGTGGTTGGTTGCTCCAGCGTAGCCTACGTAAAGGTTGTGTAGTATCCGTTTGGCAACCATAGGGGGTGTCGATGCGATTGTTTTTTCTCCTGTCCGTCTTGATCGCGGTGGCTGCAACGCCCGCGCTTGCAGGTGATGCGTCGCTTGCGTGGGGCACGGTCACGTCCAGCGGATCATCGGGTTTCGTCGAATCAGCTGCTCAGAACCGCGCCAATTCCGAAACCGCCGTCTTCACCGCGCAGGGCCGCGACACCATCCTGCCCGGTGGGTCCTACACATCGATCGGCGTCATCAACACAATCGATATCTCCGGCGACAACGTCACTCTGACCGCCGACCAAAACGGGGAAAACAACGGCGAGGTCAATTCCGGGCCGAACATATTTCTCGACTGAACAAAAGCAGCCGACGGGATGACAATGGGGATGGGGACAGTGAAACGACTTTGGATTGGGCTCGCCATGTGCGCAGCACTGACAGCATGCACAACCACGAAAGACGCGTCAGACTCTGACGTATCGGCAGCGGCCTACAAACAGAAGCCAAGTGGTGTGAAGCAGGATGGCGTGGCCCCGGATGTGGACGCGCTGCTGGGATGTATTGCATCAACCGGGCGGCTTTCGGGACAACGTTTTGCGGTCGGCCCCTACAACAATGAAACCGGCAAATCCAACAGCGTCAGCGACGGCGCGACCGGAAGTTTCCTTCCGGTTGGCGGTAATTTCTCGGTCTATGCGATGGAGGCGATCGCCCGGGCTGGGGGCGAAGCTTATGATTACGCCAATCTGGACGTTGTAAAAAACATCGCGGTGATTGGCGGCAAGAACGCGGTCAGCGCCTTGCAGGCACGCCAGAACGCCGCCCAGCCGCAATATGTGGTCAACGTTTTCGCCACCGCGCTCGACTTCAAGGGCGCGCAACGCGGTGACTTCCGCGTTGCAGGCGTCGGGCCGACTTACACTTTCACCGGCGCGCGTGCGCATTACGCGGCACACATCGTTGAGCCCGGATCGCAGCGATCCTTGGCGCGGGGCTATGCGCTCTATGATGCCAGCTATTCAGAAGTTGGGGTCGGGATCGGCCGGTTCTTCGGCGGCGGAACGGGCACGCTTGTGACCGGCAACATATCATTTGCAAACCAACAACCACTGCAGCGCCCCACGGCGGAAGGCATCATGCTTTCTGTCGCCTATGCGCTGCTTGATGTTCCCGGCCTGCAGGGGTGCCGGTCGTTGATTGGCGGATCGGGGGCACCGTCTTGAGCGGCGCGTTGATCAGCTGATTCTGTGCCGAATGCCCGCGCGACACAGGACGAAAGGGCAAACTCATCAAGGGAAAGAAACACCATGAAAAAACTTCTCATCGCCGGCGCCGTGTCGGTATTCGCTATATCTGCTGCTCAAGCACAGGACCTCGAAGTTCTCCAGGAAGCACTTGGCAACTTTGATGTCACAGCATCCGTGACGACCGATGATCTTTCGCAACTCGGCACCGATGACTCGCTGTCAAACCTGGCTGTCAACGCTGGCAACTTGATCTCGGCAAGCGATGTTGCCGTTGGTGCACTGGCGCTCGCCGCACCGACAACGAAGATCAAGCAAGTGGCAACTGCGCCCAATCGCATCACCGATGCCGTGATCAACGCATCCGATACAATCCTACAGAACGGTGCCCTGAGCGACATCTCAAACACAGCTGCCGGTGCGCTGAACTCCATCAATCTCGGCGACTGAACCACACCCAATTTGCAGACCGGAGGGATCGCGTCTTCGATGCGGTCCCTTTTTTGTGTTGAGCGCTCGTGGGTGCCCGACCTTGCGTCACCACGCATCAAGCTGCTACCCGCGCCCATCCAGCAACGGAAGCCCGGTGACGGCGTTGGCAACGGATTTGATCGAGCGGCTATTGTCGCGTGTGGCCATGAAGGACCGCGCAGCCTTTGACGCGCTTTACGAAGTTGCGGGCGCGAAACTGTTTGGTGTCTGCCGCCGTCTCCTGAAAGATGAAGCCGACGCGGAAGAGGTCATGCAGGAGGTTTGGATTCGCATCTGGCAAAAAGCGGCAAGCGCCCAGACGAGTGGCGCCCCAGCCACCGCCTGGCTTGTCACGGTCGCGCGCAATGCTGCGATTGACCGCCTACGCGCGCGCAAGCCACAAGCCTCCGACATCGACACTGAGTTTTCACTGGCTTCCAATGATCCCTCGCCGGAACAGGATGCGTTGGCGAGCGATGATCGCCGACAGTTGGATGTCTGCCTTGAGACACTGGAAACCGCCAAGGCCGACGCCATCCGCGGCGCTTATCTCGACGGCTATACCTATGATGAACTCGCCAAGCGCCACGATGTCCCGCTGAACACCATGCGCACCTGGCTGCGCCGTGGGTTGATCAAGCTGAAAGCCTGTCTGGAGGGCCAGTCGTGACCCGTCCGCCCGAAGACATGATGCCGGAAAATGGTGACAACGATGATGCGCTGATCTCGGAATACGTCCTCCGGCTTGCCGACCCTGAGGTTCACAAGGTCATGGAGGCGCGCGAGGCAACCGATCCCGCCTTTGCGGCCAAGGTCGCTGAGACCCGTGCGCGCTTTTCGGCGATGGACGATGCATTCGCCCCGATCGACCCGCCAACTGCGGTCAAGAAAGCCATTGATGCGCGTTTGTTTGGCGAGGCAGTGCCAGCCAAGTCGAGCGGGCTTTGGGGCAGTCTCGCGTTCTGGAGGCTTTCTACACTTATCGGTGCCGCCGCCGCCGCAACGCTTGCGGTGTTTGTGGCCTTGGCACCCGATGCGCAATCACCGACCGCACCTTTCGCCGTTGCCACCATTCAAACCGCGGAAACCGACGGCATATTTACCGTGCTCTATCAGGCCGATGCGGGCGCACTCTCGGTTGTTTCCCAAAGTGCGCAGATGCTCAGCGCCAATGACTACGAGCTGTGGGCGATCCAAGGCGACAATCCACCCCTCTCGCTCGGCCTCTTGGCGCGCAATGGTCAAGGACAGCTTACGTTGGGTGATGATGAGCGCCTGCTTCTCGCGGCCGGGGCCACAGTGTTGGCGATCAGTCTGGAGCCAGAAGGTGGCTCACCCACCGGCGCGCCGACCGGCCCGGTCTTGGGTGCCGGTGACCTAAAAATCATCGAACCTGCAAACAGCTGAAACTTTTTTCACGACGCTGCCGTCTCCCCATCAGCCGCCGCAATTGTGCAGTGGCCAATTGTGGAGATCATGATGCAGAAATTCCTGAAGACACTTGCCCTTTCCAGCGCCGTCGCGCTTGCCACCGCAACCGCATCCTACGCTGCAAGCCATGCTGCCAAACCGAACCCGACCGTCGGTGGCGCTGCGATGCCGTCCAATAAGAACATCATCGAAAACGCCGTCAATTCGCCGGTCCACAAGACGCTGGTTGCCGCCGTCAAAGCCGCTGGTCTCGTTGACACGCTGATGGGCGAGGGGCCGTTCACGGTCTTTGCGCCAACCGATGATGCCTTCGCTGCGCTGCCATCGGGCACGGTTGAGACGCTTTTGAAGCCTGAGAACAAGGATCAGTTGGCCACTGTGCTGACTTGCCATGTGGTCGCCGCCAACGCCATGAGCGACGCCATCGCCACCATGATCGCTGATGACAAGGGCATGCACCCGGTCACCACGGTCGGCGGTTGCGTGTTCAACGCGAAGATGGACGGCGATGCGATTGTGCTGATCGACGGTCAGGGCCGTGAAGCCAAGGTCACCATCGCCGACGTCGCCCAATCAAATGGCGTCATTCACGTCATCGACAGCGTGCTGCTGCCTGCCGGCTGAACCGGCGCTACCAGAGGATCAACCGCCTGCACATGTCCCGGGTGGTTGATCCTTTCCCCTCCAATTCCCAAATCAATGGGGTGATGATGATGAAAAAACGCAATCTTCTTTTGCTCGGCCTCGGTGGCGCCGCGGTTTTCGCGGGCAGCCGTGTTTTTGGCACACGCGATCAAACCGTCGAGATCAGTCAGGAAAAAGGCCCGTTCGAGATCGCCAAAAGCGATGTGCAATGGCGCGAACAATTGACCGACACACAGTATGCGGTGCTTCGCCAAGAGGGCACTGAGCAGGCTTTCAGCTCCATTCTCAATGCTGAAAAGCGCGACGGCGTTTACCATTGCGCCGGGTGTGACCAGGAGCTTTATCGCGCAGAACACAAATATGACAGCCGCACCGGTTGGCCGAGCTTCTGGCAGGTTATCGACGGCAGGGTCGCCTATTCGGTGGACTACAAGCTGCTCTATCCGCGCACCGAAGAGCATTGCTCACGCTGCGGCGGGCATCTCGGGCACCTGTTTGATGATGGGCCTGAGCCGACCGGGCAGCGCCACTGCATCAACGGCGCAGCGCTCGTTTTCCGGCCGTCTGACGGCTCGGCACCGGTTTTCGGTTAACGCGGATCAACGGCGTTGACGATGGCCCGACGCAGATCGTCCATGCCGTGACCTTTCTCAGATGATGTCGCGA
>JBCBHR010000125.1:0-5971 GCA_038525365.1 Pseudomonadota bacterium
CGATGACGGGGGATGCGACCGCCGCACCATCTCAATCGACTGTTGCGACAACATCTTCACCTTCACCGACCGGCGCACCGACGCCCGCTACAACGATGCGCTTGGTTGCCAATGCCCATGCCGAGAGCGCTGTGCCGCAACCGACGGGCCATGTCGAACCGGAAACGGAGCCGGAGCCTAAGCGGATATCGGAAACCACGGCACCACAGCCGGTCGAAGAGCCAGCGGTTCCGCTCAAGAGCCTGCGCGATATCGCGGCGCTGTGCGACCAACACCGCGACCCGTTGATGAAGGTGAATTTGCGACGATGCGTGCGCCTCGTGTCCATCGAACCGGGACGGCTGTCGGTTAGCCTGACAGATGACGCCCCGCAGGCGCTGCTGGGTGATCTTTCACGCAAGTTGCAGGACTGGACCGGCGTGCGCTGGATCGTGTCATTGTCGCGCGATGAGGGCGGGCCAACGCTCGAGGAGGAAGACAACACCAAGCGCGCCGCTTTGCTGAGTGATGCGTCGAAAGACCCGGCCGTCGCCAAGATCCTCGACGCCTTTCCCGGCGCGCGCATTGTCGATGTGCGCTTGGCGAAAGGCGAGGGTGCGGCGGTTGCCACGGCGGTTGAAGATGAGATGCTGCCGCCCGACATGCCGGAAGAAGACGATTTTTGAGATGGAGCAAGCGCGATGAAAGACCTGATGGGACTGATGTCCAAGGCCAAGGAAATGCAGCAGAAGATGGCTGACATACAGGCCGAGATGGAGACCATGACCGCCGAAGGCACCGCCGGTGGTGGCATGGTGACCGTCACCCTTACCGGCAAAGGCGCCATGCAGGGCCTAAAGATCGACCCGTCGGTTTTTCAGGAGGACGATGTCGAAATCCTCGAAGACCTGATCATCGCCGCCCATGGCGACGCAAAGTCGAAGATTGAAGCGCTGGTTCAGGAAAAAACCGCCGAAATGACCTCCGGCCTGCCTCTTCCGCCCGGCATGAAACTGCCGTTTTAGGCAGTTGCTCGGCGCAGGCGCGCAAACAAGCGTCCATCGACGAGCGCGAGACCAACGCCGATCAGGGCAAAGCCGATGAGGTGTCGTGCAAAGAGCGCTTCGCCGAGGATCGCAACGCCGAGCAGGATCGCGCTGACGGGCACGAGAATTGTGACGAGCGACAGGTTCGTCGCGCCCGCTGTCGCAAGCAGCTTGAAGTAGACGATATAGGCGATGGACGTGGACAGGACGGCCAAGCCGACAACAGCGGCCACCACCAACATGCCAGGGGTTGGCAGCGTCCATGGTTGATCGACGAGAACCATCAGCGGTGCCATGAAAAGCGTGCTGGCGGTGAGTTGGCCTGCGGCTATGTTAATGGGCTCGACCGGGTTGGCTCTCAACATCTTGCGTCCGTAAACGCCTGCCACCGCATAGGACAGTGGCGCGCCAATGCATGCCAAATAGGCGATCAGAGTCGCGTTTGACGAAGCCGCAAGCCCCGCGCCACCGATCATGATCACAACTCCGGCTATGGCGGCCGCGATACCGGCTGCACGCAGGCTCGTCAGTTTGTCGTCGTCGGTAGCAAGATGGGCAATGGCGACCGTGAACATCGGCGCCGTAGCGTTGAGGATCGCTGCGACGCCCGATGCCAACTCGGTTTGGCCGTAGACCAGAAGCGAAAACGGGATCGCATTGTTCGTCAGCCCCATGAAGGCAAAGATCTTCCACGCCGGACCGCGCCACGGGAAGCGCTTGCCGGTGGCGATCAGGAACAGATGAAGCGCAAGGGCTGCGAGGCACACACGCAAAAACACGGTCGTCAGCGGTGGCAGCCCGTCGATGATGACTTCAACGAAGAAGAAGGAACCGCCCCAGACGATTGAAAGGGCGATCAGCAAGAGCCACTCGGCGGAACATCACGGTGTTTTTGGCTGCTGCGGTCATGGCGATCCCGGATTCTTCGATGTGCGCTACCACGCTACCTGCCGCGCATGACACCCGTTTCTTGCCGGTGTCACGTCAAACTGCAAAACTGTGCGCCATGACCTGTTATCGCTTATCATACATCGTCGCTGCGTTGCTTTGCGCTGCCGTGGGTGCCGCCCACGCGCAAGACCTGCCAACATCGTTTAAGAACTTTTCTATCCCGTCCTCCGCCATGGCGCCGACATTGGTGCCCGGCGATGTGATCATCACCGATCCATCGGCCTATGATGGCGATGCCGAGCCTCAACGCGGAGACGTTGTGATCTTCCTCGCTCCCGACGGGAATTTCTTCGTCAAGCGGATCATGGCAGTCGGTGGCGAAGAGATATTCCTGCGTGACAGCACGGTTTTCATCGAAGGCGAACCACTTCAGCGAACCCCGTCAACTGACACCACATGGGATGATACCGGTACGGTTTACGACGAGACGATGCCGGACGGCCGCGTCATCCAGACGCTTGATCTGATTGAAGGCAGTCGCGCCGACAACACGGCGGTCTTCAAGGTTCCCGACGGGCATTTCTTCGTGATGGGCGACAATCGCGACAATTCCAATGACAGCCGTTTCACCGTGGGCACGGTCGCGCGTGACAAGATATTCGCCAAGGCGCGGCGCGTGATCTTTTCGTCCACCTTGTCGCGCATCGGCCTTGCGGTCGAATAGCGCTTTGTCGGCGTCGGCGGTCGGCGTAAACAGTCATTGATGTCGACGAAGCGAATCGCAGGGCCGGAAATCGAGCGGCTCATCCAGTTGCTGGCAAAGGTGCCGGGCCTCGGCCCACGCTCTGCGCGCCGCGCGGCGTTGCACATGATCAAGAAGAAAGAGCAGTTGCTCGACCCGCTCGCAGACGCACTCGCCGAAGCTTCGGCCAAAGTGCGCATCTGCTCGATTTGCGGCAATGTCGACACGAGCGACCCCTGCTCGATTTGCACCGACCCGCGCCGCGATGGCGAGACGATCATCGTTGTGGAAGATGTGTCGGACCTCTGGGCGCTGGAACGCGCTGCCGAAATGGGCGCGCGCTACCACGTACTCGGTGGAACGCTGTCACCGCTCGACGGGATCGGGCCCGATGATCTCAACATCGCAAGCCTCGTCACGCGCGCCTCTACGGGCGACGTCAAAGAGTTGATCCTTGCGGTCAACGCCACGGTCGAGGGGCAATCGACGGCCCATTATATCACCAGCCAACTTGAGGGCATTGAGGTGAAGATCACCCGGCTTGCCCATGGCGTGCCGGTGGGTGGCGAACTCGATTATCTTGATGAGGGCACGCTGTCGGCGGCGCTCAGATCTCGCACGACCTTCTGACGATCGGTTCTTGATTGCGCCGCAATCGCAGATACGCTTTGCCCACAAACGGAGGTGATTTGCCCATGCTTGTACGGCTGATGATCGTGGTGTCCGTGGCGTTCGCATGGGCTCTGCCCACGAAAGCTGCCACCAATGCTGAGTATCGTTCGTTTTTGGAAGGCACGATCTGGCCAATGGCCCGAAAGGAAGGCGTCTCGCGGGCGACCTTTGACCGTGCGCTTGGCGGCGCAACGCTGAACCTAAAAATCCCCGGCCTCGTCAAACCCGGCACAAAGGTGCCGCAACGCATCCGGCAGGCGGAGTTTTCCGCACCATCGCGCTATTTCAACGAGCGCAACGTTGCCTCCATCGCCGCGTCGGGTCGCCAATTGGCCAAGCAGCACGCGGGCACCTTGAAAGCCATTGAGCGCAAATACGGTGTGCCGGGCCGCATCATCATTGCGATCTGGGGTCGTGAAAGCGGGTTTGGTCGCGTGAAGATCCCGCACGACGCAATTCAAGTGCTCGGCACCAAATCCTACATGTCCACGCGCCCTGAGTTGTTTCAAAAAGAGCTTGTCGCGGCGCTTGTGATGATTGAGCAAGGCATGGCGTCGCCGGATCAGATGAAGTCCTCGTGGGCCGGCGCGCTTGGTCAGCCACAGTTCCTGCCGTCGTCCTATCTGCAATATGCCGTTGATTTTGACGGTGACGGCAAAGCCAACATCTGGACATCGGTGCCCGACACGCTGGCCTCCATCGGCGCTTATCTCCAACGCTTCGGCTGGCAGCCAGGCCGCGATTGGGGTTTTGAGGTGACGGTTCCGACAGAGCTGTCCTGTGCTTTTGAAGGGCCGGACCAAGGCTTCAAAATTCGCGATTGGGTGCAGCTTGGTGTCAAGCGCGTATCGGGCCGTCCGTTCCCGGCCGATGAGTTGAACCGCGAGGGCTATTTGTTGATGCCTGCCGGGCGCAGTGGTCCCGCCTTCGTTGTTACGCCGAATTTCTACGTGATCAAGAAATACAATGAGAGCGATCTCTATGCGCTGTTTGTCGGCCATGCCGGTGACCGCATTCAATATGGTGTCGGTGCGTTTCAGGCGCGCTGGGGTGCCGTTGACAGCCTCTACCGTTCAGACATCGCCGCCATGCAACGCGTGCTGGAGGGGCAGGGCTATGACGTTGGCGGCGCGGACGGTTTGCCCGGTTTTAAGACGCGCCGTTCCATCGGCGACTGGCAAAAAAAGAATGGTCAAACGCCGACATGTTTTCCCTCAAAACGGCTGGTCAACGCAATTCGGTGATAAAGTGTATCGTCAGTTTGTCGCCGAAAGTGTCAAGCTGAGTTGACGAATCTCAAATGGTCTCGCCGCAACTGTGTTACTCTGGGGTATGACGCGCCGTGTGATCCATGCCGACCAACAGCTTTGCTTCCGCGCCCTGTGCGGGATGGGCAGAGAGCGTGTGGCGGCGGACGCGCAAAATCGTCCGGTCCGCATCCAGATTGTCGGTCTTGCCATGCAGGGCATGCGCAGGCTGAGCCGCCGAAATGGGCGCTGTACGCATTGTCCTTACGCATCATTTTGCGATCAGCCCGACGAAAACGACGTCATCGAAATGGAACATTCAACCTGAACTGCCGGACGCGTCGCCTTCCAGCACGCGCAGGCGCAATTGGCCGGTCTTGCTCTCGGCGGCAGGCTTAGGCTTCTGCGTTGGCTGCGGCGTTTCACCGGTGGGCAAAGCGTTGGCGTTGCCGGTGTTGTCGAACTCCATGTCCTCGATCTTTTGGCCACGTTTGCTGATCTTGCCCGTCGAGATCAGGATGTCATCGATGTCCTTGTTGGCCTGTCCGAAATGCGTTTGCAGCTTGTGCACCCGGTCATCAAGACGCCCGATATCATCGATGAGCCGGGCCACTTCATGTTGGATCAGATGTGCCTGCTCGCGCATGCGGGCGTCTTTCAAAAGCGCTTGGATGACCTGGATGGAGAGCATCAACAGCGAAGGCGACACGATGACGATCCGGTGCTTGTGGGCCAGTTGAACTGTGGTTTCGTGATGCTCATGGAGATCGGCGAAGATCGATTCCGACGGCACAAACAGGAATGCCGTGTCCTGCGTTTCGCCCACGATCAGATATTTCGAAGAAATGTCCTTGATATGGACGGCCATGTCATTGCGAAACCGCTTGGCGGCTGCCGTGGCGACGTCAGGCGATGAAGCATTTCGAATGGCATTCCAGCTTTCCAGTGGAAACTTGGCGTCGATGACAAGGCCTGGCGCATCGTTTGGCATTGCCACAACGCAGTCCGGGCGGTTGCCATTGGTCAGCGTCGTCTGAAACGCGTAAGCGCCCATCGGCAGGCCATCCTCAATGATGACCTCCATGCGCCCTTGGCCAAAAGCGCCACGCGTCTGCTTGTTGGAGAGGATGGACTGCAACTCAACGACTTGGCCTGCCAGTTCCCGGATGTTGTTTTGCGCTGTGTCGATGACGGCGAGACGCTCTTTGAGTTGGCTGAGGTTTTCATGCGTGGAGCGCTGTTGCTCACTCATCGACTGGCCAAGCCGCGATGTCATCGCATCAAGGCGCTGATCGAGCGTGTTGCTCATTTCCGATTGGCGCGCACCGAACATGTCAGCAATCGACGTGAGTCGACCCTGCATTTCCGATTGCGCTTGCAGGACATCCGAGACA
>JBCBHR010000126.1:0-5992 GCA_038525365.1 Pseudomonadota bacterium
GTATCGGCTTGCGCAGCGGCCATGTGGATGCCTTTGCGCATCGTCGCATGGAACTCGTACAGAACGCCCGCACCGTGATGCCAGCGCTGGCGGTTCACTGACGGCATGGCCATGACTGCTGACAGCCCGATGGATATCCGGTCGCATGCCAACCAAGCGGCCACGCGCGCCGTGTCGCAGCCTCACGCTCGAGTGCGCGATCCGAGGCTCGACTTCTTTCGTGGCATTGCGATGTTCATTATTTTGATAGCGCATGTGCCAAGCAATTGGCTAACGCTTTGGATACCCGCACGCTTCGGCTTCTCAGATGCCACCGAGATTTTCGTCTTTTGCTCCGGCATGGCGTCGGCCATCGCATTTGGCGCTGTGTTTCGAGAGCGCGGTTGGTGGATGGGTACGGCGCGCGTCGCCTATCGTACGTGGCAAGTCTACTGGGCCCATATCTGCCTGTTTCTGGCGATTTTGGTGACTATGGCCGCGCTCAACATGCTGCTACCGGACGGTCGCGACTACGTTGGCCAGTTGAACCTCTATCCGTTCATCCGGAACACAGAGGTAAACCTCATTGGCCTGATCACGCTGACCTATGTGCCGAACTATTTCGACATTTTGCCGATGTATCTCGTGATTTTGGTCATGATACCGCTGATGGTCGCATTGGCGCGTGTGCATGTCGCGCTGGCGCTTGGCGCATCGTTTGCTCTTTGGGCGGCCGTCCAGATTTGGGGCTTCAATCTGCCCGCCGAGCCGTGGTCCGAGCGGGGCTGGTTCTTCAACCCGTTTGGCTGGCAGCTCGTGTTCTTCACTGGCTTCGCGCTGATGTTCGGCTGGCTTCCCGCGCCACCCGTCAATCGGCTGCTGTTTTGGAGTGCGGCGGCTCTGGTAGTGCTAATCGTGCCATTTGCCTATTTCCGCATCTACACCGAAGTTCCAGCACTTTTGGAGCTGCGGCGCGAGTTCAGTTGGCTGATCGACAAGACCGATTTCGGCTTTCTCCGCTACGTGCACTTCCTAGCGGCGGCATATGTCGCGTGGGTCTTGGTGGGCGAGAAGGGTGCCAATATTCAGCCCGGTGACCAAGAAGGTCCGCTTTCTTACCTGTGGCGTGTCATGCTCGCAGCGATCATGAAGGTCGGCCAGCAATCGCTCGCAGTATTCATCGCCTCCATGTTTTTGGCGCGTATGTTGGGCGTGATCTTCGATCAGGTCGGGCGCGACCACTTTTCGATGGCTTGGGTGAATGCGCTGGGCGTCGCGTGCATTATTGCGGTCGCCTATGGCGCGGGCTGGTTCAAATCACAGCCTTGGCGCAAGCAACGCGCAGCGGGGGCATAGACCATGCTTCGCCGCGATTTGCTGACGGGCATTCTGGCGCTTGCCGCGTCACCGGCGCTTGGTTCGGGGCTGGAGGTCCCGCCGGATGAACCCGGATTGCAACTCGGTGCCGCTGCACCGTTTGACCCTGATGATGTTGTCTCACTTGCGCAGGCGCGTGCCGTTGAGCCCTATCGGCGGAGGCCAGCCGTTCCGCGCTCATGGACCGACATCACCTATGAAGACTACCGCAGCATCTGGTTCGATGTGCGCAATGCGCTGTGGGAGCAAGAGCCGGACACGCCGTTGCGCCTCGATGTTTTCGCGCCGGGGCTTTATTTCCCGCGTCCGATCAAGATCGCAATTGTCGACAAGGGCGCGGCGCAGCCGCTGCTGTTTGATCTGGCAGTGTTCGACAAGACGGACAAATTTCCCAATTTGCCCATCACCGACGAACTTGGCTATTCAGGCCTGCGCCTACGTGCCGAATTGGAAAAGCCCGGCCTCTACAACGAGTTCGCCACATTCCAGGGCGCAAGCTATTTCCGGGCCATTGGCACGGGCGACATTTATGGCTTGTCAGCGCGGGGTTTGGCCATCGACACCGCCGAGCCACGTGGCGAGGAGTTTCCGGAGTTCGAAGCGTTTTGGCTCGAAAAGCCTGCCAAAGGTTCGAATGATTTCGTTCTTCATGCGCTTCTCGATAGCCCAAGCGTCACCGGGGCTTACCGGTTTGTGATTTCGCCGGGTCAGCCACTGAAGATGGCGGTCGAGGCGACCGTGTTTGCGCGCAAAACACTGCCGCATGTGGGCATCGCACCGCTCACCTCCATGTTTCATTTCGATCAGACCAATCGTGATCGGTTTTCTGATTTCCGGCCAGCGGTTCATGACAGCGATGGTCTGCTTATCCGCAATGGGGCGGGTGAAACCATTTGGCGTCCTCTCGCCAATCCACGGTCACTCCAGATCAGTGCGTTCGTCGATGAGAACCCGCGTGGCTTTGGTCTGATGCAGCGCGCACGCCGGTTCAGCGACTTTGCGGACCTCGAAGCGCTTTATCATCGGCGACCCGGGCTTTGGGTCGAGCCCGACGGTGATTGGGGTAGGGGCGCGGTGACGCTTGTGGAGATCCCGACCGACAAAGAGATTTACGACAACATCGTCGCCTATTGGAGGCCTGCCGAACCATTGGAGCCCGGCACCGCCCACCGCATGGCTTATTCGCTCACATGGGGCGAGAGCAGCGACTATGGCAGCGGCTTGAAGGTCTTGAATACCCGCATCGGCAACGCATTTGAAAGCGGCATCATCGTCGCCATCGACTTCGAAAATGGAACCGGTGTGCCGGACGATTTGAGCGCCGTGCAGCGTGTGGTTCGAGCCAGTGCTGGCGAGGTGTCTGGCGGCGTCTTGCAGCGCAATCCCGAAACCGGTGGGCCCCGTTTGGCCTTCAAATTTCACCCGGGTGACGTTGAACTGATCGAGTTTCGCGCAGCACTGCGCATCGACAATGAACCGCTGACTGAGACCTGGCTGTACCGGTGGACGGCGTGAGTGAGCAAACTTCGTGTTATGCCGCTGCGCACATGCCGGAACGCGCGCCGCTTGATTTGCAAACGCAGGATTTTGGCCATTCGCCGAAACCGCGTGCGCGCCATGCCGCGTCACTGACCGATTGGCTTTGGCGCTTGAGCGCATTTGGGCCATCCGTTGCGCTGACACTGTCGTTCGTTGTCGGCCTGGCAGATTGGTTTGGCGCAGGTGGTGTGACCGCTTTGGAAGCAAGCGTCATCGGGCTGGTGGCGCTGACCCTGATCTGGGTTTCCATCACAGTGAGTTCGGTCATTCTCGCGCTCGTTCGCCGCTTGATCAGCCGACCACGGCGACTGCCCGAACGTCCCGCGCGCAGTGACACCGGTCTGTCGGTTGCGCTGTTGGTGCCCGTCTACAATGAGACGCCATCGGACGTGTTTGGCAATGCGCAGGCCATGCTCAAGGATTTGGCGGCGCGACGAAGCGCTTCGACGTTTTCGCTTTTCATCTTGAGCGACACCAAGGACGCGGTGATTGGTGCGGCAGAAGAACGGGCATTTTTCGCGCTCCAAGCCATCGCACCGCATGATGTAGACGTGCACTATCGCCGTCGCGCGAAAAATACCGACAAAAAGGTCGGCAATCTCAATGACTGGATTGAAAACTGGGGCGCTGCATACGACGCGATGCTGGTGCTCGATGCCGATAGCCTGATGACCGGCTTTGCGATCCGCAATCTGGCGCATGCGCTGGCCCGAGATCCGGATGCAGGTCTTTTGCAGAGCTATCCGTCGCTGATTGGGTCAGAGACGTTGTTTGGCCGTATCCAGCAGTTTTCCAGCCAAGTCTACGGTTGGCTGCAGGCGGAGGGTCTGGCGGTCTGGTGTCTGCGTGAGGGCAATTATTGGGGCCACAATGCCATCATCCGAACCCGCGCCTCTGCACAAAGCGCAAAGCTACCCTACCTGCCGGGGCGCAACGGCGCGCAGCATCTCATCTTCAGCCATGACTTTGTGGAAGCCGGTCTTTTGCGCCGTGCAGGCTGGACAGTCCGGTTCCTGCCAAATGTGGGCGGCTCCTATGAGGAGACACCGCAAACGCTTATCGACTATGCGTTGCGCGACCGGCGCTGGTGCAGAGGCAACATGCAGCATTTGCGTCTCCTGACAGCGTCTGGCTTCCATCCGTTATCGCGATTTCATCTGCTGCAAGGCGCAGTTTCATTTCTGCTTTCACCGGCTTGGTTGGCGTTGATCATCATCTGGTCCGCGGTCGGATTTTTCGAGCAGCGCCAGGGTGTCGAGTATTTCTCATCTGCAAATCCGCTCACGCCTGTTTGGCCCTATGAAAGCCCGATCAGCGGCTGGGTCTACTTGGCCGTAATCTACGGCATGTTGCTGACGCCAAAGCTTGCAGCCACTGTCGCGCTGAGCCTTCGCCGCCAGACACGGCGCAGCTATGGCAGCGTTTTACGGTTCTATGCGACCGCGCTTTTCGAGATCTTTTGTTCAGTCATCTACGCGCCAATTTTGATGATGCAGCAGACAATTGCCGTTATGATTGCAGCGACCGGCCGTTCGGGCAGTTGGGCGCCGCAGGCGCGTGGCGCGACCGGCTACACCTGGGCGCAGACGATCCGCTTCCATGCAGCCGAGCAGGTTTGCGGTGTTTTGCTCACCGCAGCGATCTTCCTTGGTTACGCATCTGCGTGGCTGACGTTGATCGCATTCAGCCTAATGCTGGCAGCGCCTTTGTCGAAATTGAGTGCGGTTCGCGTCGCCGGTGCCTGGCTTTCGCCGCTGCGCTTGGATGCCCCAAACACGCTGCGTGAGCCGCGCATATTCGTGTCAGCGCGCGCCGAACGTGCGCGCATGCGGATGTTGTTGGAGCAATCGGAGCCAGCGTTGGTCGCAGCCGAATAAGCGCAGGGCGATCAGCTTTCTTTCTGCAGGCCCTCAAACCAATTGAGCGCCATGTCCGCCCAGCCCTCAGGTATGACGTGACCGCCATCGAAGATAGCAAATTCAAGCGCTGAACCGGGCAGACACCGTTCCCATTTGCGGATCCAAAATTGCCCCTCTGTTTTGAAGCTGTCGGCTTTCAGGTGAACGCAATCATTTGTCTCGCGCCAAATTTCCATCGCTCGGAAGACATCGCCTTGCGCGAGTGAACCGACGTCGCGGATGTCTGCGCCCCGCAACACACGGCCCTCCAGTGGCACAGTGCCATCGCGCCAGCCATGGGTGTGAAAGAGCTGGACATTCCCATTGCAGCCATCGGGATGCGGGCGCCAAAAACTGCCTGCCAGCGGCGCATAGGCCGAAAACGCGTCTGGCTTTTCGCATGCGACATAGCTGGTCATCGACCCGCCGATCGAAAACCCGCTCAGCAAAACACGTTGAGGATCGATGTTGTGTTTGGCGATGATGTCATCGCGCACGGACGTCAAAAACGCGACTTCATCGCGCAGCTTCGGTCGGTTGGGCATAAACGACCAGGAGCGGCCATTGCGGTGCTGCATCGCCATGCCGTTTGGCGCAATCACGGCGTAACCCCGCGCCAGCATCGGATCGATCATGCCGGTATTGCGCAGCACGTTTTGTCCGCTCGACCCAAAACCGTGGATGAAGACCACCGCCGGGATGGGGCTGCCACTCTGTGGAACGCTTTCAGGCAGTGCGATGTGGTAGTCACCACCGTAGACGGTACACGGCGTTTCACGGTCACAGCCAAAAGCGTGGGATGCGCTAAAGCAGCCGATAGCGACGGTGCCAAGAGCGGCGGTTACGGATGCGATCTGGCGTTTCATTGGTGTTCCCCGTCCTGTCTGTCACGCTAGCTGTCTGCTGCCGCATACCGAACCAGCGGGAGGCCATGTTTCAGCCAGCCGGGTCCGGCAGAAGAGCCGAGCATGCCTTCGGGCACGTCCAGCGTGTTTTGAATGCCTACGTCTTCCAACCTGCCGATCACATTGCGCGAGCGTACGCCCCGGGCACAGATGAAGGCGAGGCGTACGTCCGGATTGGCGGCGTGGAGCGCAGCCACGGTGTCGGCAAAGTCATCGCGGCGCATGTCGATTGGCACAGCGCCTTGCGCTACACCGGTGCGCGCCAACTCATCGGGGCGACGGATGTCGATCAGG
>JBCBHR010000127.1:0-5984 GCA_038525365.1 Pseudomonadota bacterium
ATCAAGGATCAGGAGCTTCGGTTCATGTGACATCGCGCGCGCAATCGCGATCAACTGTCGATCTGCAACGCCAAGCTCGCTGACCGGCTGGCGCACATCCACCTCAAGCCCCATGCCTTGCGCAATGCGCTGCGCCTCGGCGTGCAGGTGACCGCGCCGGACGAAAAAACCGTATTGGCTTTCCGCAAGCCGGTCGATCATCAGGTTTGAGGCGACGTCGAGATCAGGCAGGACACCATCATTGATGTGTTGATGGACAGTCACCACGCCCTTGCGGATTGCATCGGCAGGTCCGTCCGGGACAAAGTCTTCTGACGCAAGCGCAACGGCACCACTATCCTTGTTGTAGACGCCCGACAGTATCTTCACGAGGGTGGATTTTCCAGCGCCATTTGCACCCATAAGGGCTGTGACCTCGCCGCCATGCAGGTCGAGGCTCAGCTGCCGCAATACGCGGTTGTTTCCAAACGACTTTTCAAGCCGCTCGATACGACAAAGCTGGTGCAACTCTGCCTCCTCCCGCCAAGATCACAACAGCCCGCCTGACAAAAGTCAAGGCACATTGACAAATGCCTGACGCCATCCGTAGCATGGCGTAAACGCCGCAAAAACAGGCGTGCTGGCATGGGAGGAAACAGTGTCAGACTACAAAGCGTTGACGCCGGAGAGCTTACCCACGCGGCTGGGGGACTTGGATGCGCTAAAGGTGGCCATCGGTGCGTCATCCAGCGCATGGCAAGTGCAAGAAGTTGGCGACGGCAACCTCAATCTGGTCTTCATCGTCGAAGGCGGTGCCGGGTCTGTGATCGTCAAGCAAGCCTTGCCATATGTCCGCCTCGTCGGTGAATCCTGGCCTTTATCGCTTGATCGTGCGTTTTTTGAGTATCACGCGCTGATCCGCCAATACAAACGGGATCCGGGCCGGGTGCCCAAGGTGCTGCACTTTGATGAGAGCCAGGCTCTGATCGTGATGGAGCGGCTGCAGCCCCACATCATCTTGCGCCACCACATGATTGCTGGCCAGCGCGTGGATAATCTCGGCGCAGACATTGGCCGCTATTGTGCACGGACCGCGTTTCGCGGTTCAGACTTGCACATGGAGACAGCCGACAAAAAAGCAGACGTTGCACTGTTTTCCGCCAATGTCGAACTGTGCGACATCACCGAAAACCTCGTTTTCACAGACCCGTATTTCGACGCCGAGATGAACCGGCATACAGCGCCGCAGCTCGATGGCGTCGTGGCGGAACTGCGCTATGATCACGCGCTAAAAATCGAAGCGCAGCACATGAAACGCGCGTTCACCGCCAAGACCGAAACCATGTGCCACGGCGACCTGCACGCTGGGTCGATCATGGCGACGCCCCACGAAGCGCGGATCATCGATCCCGAGTTCGCGTTTTATGGCCCATTCGGCTTCGACATCGGCATGCTCATCGGCAACTATCTGATGGCCTATCATGCCGCGAGTGCACACCTCGACGATGCAGAGGCGTGTGCCTCATACCAAGGCTGGATCCTGCAGACGATCGAAGAAACCTGGGCGACGTTTTCCGCAGAGTTTGCGCATCTTTGGCGAAACGAGCGCAACGGCATTCTCTATGCGCGCACGCTCTACGAAGATCAGGGTCACACACTTGCCGCCGAAACAGCGCTGGAGCAATTGCTCGCGGAGATTTTTGAGGACGCGATTGGCTTTGCAGGCATTGAGATGCACCGGCGCATTCTCGGCCTTGCCCACGTCGCCGAGCTAGACACAATCGAACACGAAGACACACGCGCGGTGCTGGAAGAACGGTGCCTGCGCCTTGGACGCATGCTTGTTGTCAATCGCCGCGGCATTGCCGGTATGGACCGCGTCATCGCAATGGCACGCATGATGGAAACGGGAGGTTGAGCCATGAAAGTTGGAGACACCCATTACCGCTCGATCTGGCGGGAGACGAACAGCAAACACGTTCGCATCATCGATCAACGCTGGTTGCCGCATGACTTTCAACTGGCGACGCTGAAGACACTGGATCAGTTCGCGACCGCGATCCGCGATATGTGGGTGCGCGGCGCACCGCTGATCGGCGCGACGGCGGCCTATGGCATCGCCGAACAGATGGCGCTCGACCCGTCCGATGCTTCCTTCGACCATGCGTATGAGACACTTCACGCGACACGCCCCACAGCCATCAATCTGCGCTGGGCGCTTGATGCCATGCGCGCTGAATTGATGCCGCTTGCCGCGTCAGACAGGGCGGAGGCCGCGTTCGCAAAAGCGGGCCAGATTTGCGATGACGACGCGGAGTGCAACCGCATGATCGGCGTGCACGGCCTCGAAGTCATCAAGCAGATCGCGGCGAGAAAAGCGCCCGGCGAACCGGTCAATTTGCTGACGCATTGCAACGCCGGATGGCTGGCCACCGTGGACTGGGGTACGGCAACTTCGCCGATGTATCACGCAGTGGAGGCAGGCATCCCGATCCATGTCTGGGTCGATGAAACCCGCCCACGCAATCAGGGCGCGCAATTGACGGCCTGGGAGATGGTCGGCCACGGCATTGCGCACCACCTCATCGTCGACAATGCGGGCGGGCATCTCATGCAGCATAGCCAAGTGGATATGGTCATCGTCGGCACCGACCGAACCACGGCTCAAGGTGATGTCTGCAACAAGATCGGAACCTATTTGAAGGCGCTTGCGGCACACGACAACGACGTACCGTTCTACGTCGCGCTGCCCTCCTCCACCATCGACTGGACCGTGATGGACGGCGTCAAGGAAATCCCGATTGAGGAGCGCGACGGTCGCGAAGTAACACATGTCTTCGGCAAGCAGATCGATGGCACCACTGACTTCGTCCAAATTTCGCCCGACGGAACACCGGGCGGCAATCCCGCGTTTGACGTGACACCCGCACGGTTGGTCACGGGTTTGATCACCGAGCGCGGCATTGCGGAGGCAAGCGCCGAGGGATTGCTGAACTTGTTCCCGGAACGCCGCTCGGCTGCTTGATCGTCCAAATCAGCGGGCGCGCTGAATATGGGCGAGCATCGCTTCGGCGCTTGATTGGTGTGTCACCAAATGGGTTGTGTAACCGCCGCGCACGGCGGCGATGGCCGCTGCCACGCGCTCGGGCCCTACGGAGACCAGCATGCCCATTTCGGGCGCGCGCATGGCATCTGGCGCGACACCCATCATGCGCGCATCAAGCGGACCATCCACATGGCCACCATCGGCATTGATGAACCGTCCACACAACACGCCCACCGCACCATGGTCCACATACCAACGCAGTTCGTCGCGCGTGGCGACACCGGATGAAACCACGTGGCTGTCGGGCAGGACTGAACCCACTGCAAACAGTGTCTTGTTGACGTGACCGATGGCGTCAAACTGATTGGCGATCAAAGCCTCATCGCGCACCCGCGCAGCCAGTTCCGAAGTCGAAAAGATCGCTGGAACATGCAAATTCACGCAATCCGCACTCAGCCGTCGCGCGACATAGCTGGAGCACACATCGGCCGAAAACCCGTAAGGCGTCGCCATGGATCCCACGAGTTGGAGCACCGTCAGATCGGCAATCGCGGAGGGTTCGATGCTTTCCGCTACATCGAAGATCGTCTTGCCCCACGCGACACCCAGCCTGTCACCGGGCGAAAGCAGTTGCGGAAGCCACCGCGCCGCGCCGCGTGCCACCCGCCTTGCGGTCGCGGACACTTCATCGGCATCGGGCATGATGATCACATCTGTGAGCGACAACGCTTCTTTAAGCGCAACGGCCAAGCGATGGCCCGAAAATGCATCCTGCGACAGCGATATGCGCACATAGGCCCGTTCACGGGCTTCTTGGAGATAGTTAACCACCGTTGCGCGCGACACGCCGAGCCGTTCGGCAATGTCATTTTGGTTCAGTCCGTCCTCATAATAAAGCCAGGCCGCCTCGATGATGATGTCGTCACCATGATCCGGTCGTCCCGCCCGGCGCGCAATGACTGAGGCCATGCGTTTTCCCTCCGTCCAACATTTGACAGACGCCGCTGACTTTTGTCAAACGTGAGTGTGGGAGGGCCTCATGCGCCAACATCGATGGAATGATGCGGATGCGGCCAAGTGGGTCGACGCTGCCGGCTTAGATGAGGCGGACCGGCTGGTTGCAAAGCGTGTGTATTCATCCCGGATCATCGGTGCAGACCCTGATCTCGTCATGCACGGCGGCGGCAACACGTCCGTCAAGGTCACGCGCCGCGACCTCTTTGGCGAGCCGATTGATGTCCTCCATGTCAAAGGCTCCGGCTGGGACCTCGACACGCTGGAAGCGCCCGGCCTGCCCGGCGTGCGCATGGAACCATTGATGGCGCTGCGCGCGCTCAATGCCCTGTCCGACGAGGACATGGTGAACGTCCAACGCGCCAATCTGATCGACACAACATCGCCCAACCCATCGGTCGAAACGCTGCTCCATGCCTATCTGCCGCACCGTTTCGTCGACCACACCCACGCGACTGCTTTTCTTGCGCTAGCAAACCTGCCGGACGCAGAAGCAGCGGTGGCCGACATCTTCGAAAATCGGCTCGTTTGCGTGCCATACATCATGCCGGGTTTTGCGCTCGCGAAAGCCGCCGCAGATATCTTTGACGCAAACCCAAAATGCGAAGGTCTGGTGCTGCTGAACCACGGCCATTTTACCTTCGGCGCGACCGCACGCGAGAGCTATGACCGCGTCATCGCACACACCAACAGGGTTGAAGATTGGCTCGCACACCGCGCCAAAGGACGAACTTTTTCAACCACGGTCTCACGCAGCCGCTGCCCTGGAGCTCCGGCTGAAACAGCCCTCCCGGCAATTCGCGGCGCCATCGCGCAGTTGCGCGGCGAGCATGCTGGCAGTGACCCGAAACCAGTCATCCTCGACACACGCACAGGTTCTGAAGTCGAGGCGTTCCTGTCGCGCGCCGACCTTGATGTTCTGTGCAACCGTGGCGTCGGCTCACCGGACCATGTCATCCGAACCAAAGGCCGTATGCTGCATCTGACAAAAGCGGACTTGGCATCCGACGGCGAGAAAATCATAGCCAAGATAAACGCCTATGCCGGGGCCTATCGCGAGACATTCGCCACACAGAACACGCGCGTTGGCGGCCACAAGATTATGCTGGAGCCGCATCCCTGTGTCCTCTGGGTTGAAGGCGTCGGAATCGTCGGCGTCGGGCGCGATGCGAAGTCGGCCAGCGCCGCAGCGGATATTGCTGAACAAACAATAGAGGTCATGACGCTCGCAGAGGCGGCGGGCGGCTTTTATCCAATCGGCGACGACGACACGTTTGACATGGAGTACTGGTCGCTGGAGCAAGCAAAGCTCGCCAAGGGTAGCGCGCAAAAACCGTTCACCGGCCAAGTCGTGGCCGTCACTGGCGGTGCGGGCGCAATTGGCTTGGCGACGGCAAAAGCGTTTGCCGCTCAAGGGGCAGCCGTCGCGCTGATTGATCGGGACGCTGATGCATGCGCCGAGGCTGCAAAAGCCTTCGCAGACAATGGCTTGGCCGTCACGGCTGACCTTTCGCAGGACGGCGCAGCTGGCGCAGCCGTGGCAGAAATCGTGGCGCGATTTGGTGGGTTGGACATCCTCGTTTCAAACGCAGGTTATGCGCTGCAGGGCGATATTCTGGCGATGGACGACGAGACGCTACGGTCATCCTTTGAGGTGAACTTCTTCGCCCACCGCGCCATGGCGAAAGCTGCCGTGGAGGTCATGCGGGCACAACGGCATGGCGGGCAATTGCTGTTCAACGTTTCCAAGCAAGCCGTCAATCCGGGTAAGGGCTTCGGCGCATACGGCCTGCCGAAAGCCGCAACCTTCTTTCTTCTTCGCCAATTGGCGCTTGAACTCGGCGGTGAAGGCATCCGCGTCAACGGCGTCAACGCCGACCGCATCCGGTCCGGGCTATTGACCGATGCCTTCATTTCATCACGCGCAAAAGCACGCGGTGTCACA
>JBCBHR010000128.1:0-5975 GCA_038525365.1 Pseudomonadota bacterium
ATGTGCGCCGCTTTTCAAATTCGACCCACGCCGCTTCCAGCTTTTCGATGTTGAAATCCGGTTGTCGCGCAGGACCCAGGATGATCGCTTCGTTTTTGATGACCGTTTCGATGCCCAGCTCCAGATTGGCAATGACGTTTTCCGGGATCACCACCGCGCCGTGCCGGTCGGCGTGAACGAGGTCATCCTCGTTGACCAGCATACCCATGATACTCACCTTTTCGCCAAGCGTGCGCACATGCACAAATCCATGACTGGGTCCCACCGAACCGGCAAGGATTGGAAACCCATCATCAATCACATCGAGATCGCGCATGACCCCGTTGGTGACGGCGCCGTTCATGCCAAGGCCCTTGTGGACCGCGACATGCACCTCGCCCCACCAACCGGCAATGCAATTGGGGTAGTCGACGTCTTCGATGACGGCGACCGTCGGTGCCGGGCCGCGCGCCATTGACCTGAAGTACTCCAGCCGTCGCGCTTTAATTGTCTCGTCATCCTCGGTTGGAGGCGCAAGTCCAGCGATGTGGGCCGTGCGCGCTCGGCCCACCATGGCCGGTGTTCCGGGTCGTGAGTGAAGCATCGTCCCGCGTGTGAAGCGGTCAAATCCGCGTTTGCCTTGAACAACTTCAATCGCATTGCAAACGGTTGGCGTATCGACGGCGCTCAGCTTCTCAAGCAGTGTTGCGGGAATACTCTGTCTTTGCATCCTTGGGCCTTTTGAGCGTTGGGTTTTTGTCTAGGTCTGCGAGCCCAAGACGGATTGCTGCCGCAACACGTTGCGGGTTTTCGATGAGTGCGAAATGTCCAAGCCTTTCGATGACTTGCAGAGAGGCGTTCTTGGCGTCTCGCACGATTGCCGCAAGCGGTGCCGCGGGTGTCAGCTGATCCTGGGAGCCGGTGACGAACAACAAAGGCACGTCGCTTTCCAGCAACGCCTCAACCGCACCAGGTCGTGAGGCTGCCAATTCGGTTTGGTTGGGGATCAGTGGCGCGCTCTCCATGGCCATGGTGGCCACGAAATCCATCAGCGCATCACTGCCATTGGCGGCCATCGATACCCAATTGTCCTGCACCCAACCGCGCGCGTCACCGGCTAACACTCGGTCGCGGATGGCCTCACGGTTGGTTCGATTTTCCATCCGGTCTGCAAATGGGTTGCATGCCACGAGCACGACTGCCCTCGCATTGTGAAGCGCGTCCAGATTGTGTGCGAGCATGATCGAGCCAAGGCTGAAACCGCACACAATGTGCTCGGTTGTGACCTGTGCCTGAAGTCGATCATGGAAATCTTCAACGTGCGGCGCGTCGAGTGTGATGAAGTCCCGGTCGCGGTCATCAGGCGCGAGGTATTCCAGCATTGGATCGAACACGCGCGGCGTGCACAATGTGCCCGGCGCGAGCAGCCATTTGGTTCCACGGTGCAACGGCATAATCGACACGAACTATTCCGCCACCATGCCGTAGACCGGGATCAGATGGGCGGCAGCCACATAGCCTTGCGCGTCCAGTGCCGCGTCGCGTGCGAATGCCTTTTCGATGATATCGCCACGAAACTCCGGTCGCTTCTGGTGGTCGCCGGTGACGATCACAAGCACTTCGATCGCCGTGTCGCTGTGGTTTTGCATGCTGCGCATGACTTCGGCGGGCACTGATAGCGTATCCCATGCGCCCATATCGACGGCCACATCGCCGGTATCATTCATCGAAACGCGCAGCCCCGCTTCTCGGGGTATCAGCACCATCTTTTCGGCCAAGCTGAATGACGAAACCTTCTGCCCCGGCTGCAAACGGAGCCATTCCATGGAGAAGCCATGCGGGTTGGTGATCTTTGCGCTGTGATTCCGGTTTTGTGTGATGCCATAGCCGATGATCGGTGCGATCTCCGCGCCGCAATCATCAAGCACCGCATCGACGAATGCGGGGCGGAAGTCCCGATCATCTGTTGCCACCGCGCGCTGGCGCATCTCATCGCATGTGTAGTTGCGCAGTCTCGCAACATCCTCATCTGACATTGGCGCCATGCGTTCTGCGTCGCTTGGAGCGGGATCGCCGTTTGCCGTGTCGATTAGATGATTGTCGCGCGAGAGGTAGAGCCCATAATCAGCGGCCTCGCGCATGATCTCCGGGTGGAAAATCACGCCGCCCGTATTGTCACCGCCAAGCGCTGCAAATAGCCATCCATCGCCTGTACCGGTATTGGTGAAGCCGCGAAAAATCCACGTTGGAACCGACAGGATGTCACCCGGGCGCCCGACCATTTCGTTCTCGCCGTTTGAGCCCCAGCGGAATGTGTATTCCCCATCGAACACGATAAAGACTTCGGCAGTGAAATGTACGTGCAGATTGTTGGTGATGCCCGGCGGCATTGTAGTCGCGCCGATGTTGAAGCCATGTGTCTCAGGCAGGTTCACGATCTGCTCCGAAGACGACGTGACGCCCGGCCCAATGATCGAATAGTTTTGCTTCAGGTGAGATCCTGGCTTCTTGCAGTCGATGAAAGCAACCGTGCAGGATGTGTAGTCGCTGCGTGCGACATGACGCGCATCTGCCTGCGTTTGGGTCATTCGTGCCACGTGAGACCTCCTGATCAGTTTCAATTTCTCAAAGGTTTCATGGCGTCCGCATCAGAGCGCTGCCATCCGGGCGGAAGCTGCGCGGAGCCCCTGACGACCAGTTCGCTGGGCAAGTCGATCTTCTCAGGCACACGGTCGGGGTCGTCGATTTCTGCAAGGAGCAACTCCGTGGTCGCCTCGATCATTTTGGCCAAGGGTTGCTTGACCGTTGTCAGATCAAACGTTTTCCATTTGGCCATTGGCGCATCGTCATAGCCGATGACGGACACGTCGTCCGGAACCCGCAATCCCAATTCTTCGCGCAGCACTTCAAGGACACCGAACGCCATGTGATCATTGGCGACGAAGAGCGCATCGGGAGGGTTAGCTTGCGCAAACAGCGCGCGCGTCTCGTCCATCGCCACATTGCGCCTGAAGTGGCAGTCTATCGACGCCACCGGTTCAAGCCCTGCCGCATCCATCGCAGCGTGAAAGCCATTTTGCCGGTCGAGGCCGTTGAGTGCCTCGCGCCAGCCAGCCAGATGGGCAACGCGTGTGTGGCCCGCAGCGATCAGAAACTCTGTCGCGCGTTTGCCACCCTCGAAGTTTGACGCGGTGACCATAGACGCTTCGGGATTGTTTTGTCCGCGGTTGAGCAGCACACATGGAATGCCGGAACTGCGCACCCGTGTGACCAGTTCGTTTGAAAGGCTGATGCTCGCCAACACAATTCCATCGACTTGGTCTGCGAGCAGATCATCGATGATCGCATCGACCTCGCTTGAACGGTTTCCCGCAAAATAGACGGTGACCGAATAGCCGCGTGCATTCAAAGCCTTGGACAATCCCTGCAACGCTTCTCCGAAGAACGCGTTTTTCAGATGGGCCAGCACGACGCCGATGCGAAATGAGTTCCCCTTGTTGAGTGACCGGGCGACGAGGTTGGGCAGATAGCCAAGCTCCCGCGCAACGGCGCGAACGCGCTCGGCTTTGACCGGATCGACCGTCGTCGACTTGTTCAGGACACGGCTGACGGTTGGCTGGCTGACACCGGCGGCTTTTGCGACATCGCTTGCGGTCACTCGTGGCGATCCCATGTGCCTACATCCTTATGCGGTTCTCGGTTTCGGGATCAAACAGATAGAGGTGGTCTGTGTTCAGGCTGATGCCAACCACATCGTCCTGCTCTTTGCGAAGGTGACGGTCGCCTCGTGCGATCACCCGCTGCTTGCCCCACTGCACCGTCAGCAAAGTGCTCTCGCCGGTGTTCTCAAAGGCATAGATCCGGACATCGATGTCGCCGTTGCCGGCTTCATGCACCTTCATGTCATCGGCGCGCACGCCCAACACGGCTTTGTCAGTGTCGGCGGCTTTCACCTTCACCAAACGGGTACCGCCCGTGGTGATGAACATGCCGTCGCTTACGGACCCGTTGATCAGGTTCATCGCGGGGGAGCCGATGAAACCCGCCACGAACAGGTTTGCCGGGTTGTTGTAGATTTCATCCGGCGTGCCCAGTTGCTGGATAACGCCGTGCTTCATGACCGCCACGCGATCCGCCAAGGTCATCGCTTCAATCTGATCGTGCGTGACGTAGACGGTGGTGATCTGTAATTCGCGTGACAGATGCTTAAGCTCGGCGCGCATGGTCACACGGAGTTTCGCATCCAGATTGGAGAGCGGCTCGTCCATGAGGAAGACTTTGGGCTGGCGCACGATGGCGCGGGCCAAAGCAACACGCTGGCGCTGGCCCCCGGAAAGCGCTTTCGGCTTGCGCTTGAGGAACTGGGTCAGTTCCACTTGCGCGGCTGCTTTCTCCACCCGTGGCGCGATTTCCGGTTTCGGAACACCACGCACACGCAGCGGGTACGCGATGTTGTCGAAGATCGTCATGTGCGGGTAGAGGCCGTAGTTCTGGAACACCATCGCCACGTCGCGATCCTTGGGCAGATCATCATTGACCATTCGGTCGCCGATCCAGATCTCGCCATCGGTCGGGTCTTCCAATCCCGCGATCATGCGCATGGTGGTGGTCTTGCCGCAGCCGGACGGCCCAAGCAGCACGAGAAACTCGCGATCCGTGATGTCGAGTGACTGGTTGTCGACGCCGACGAAATCGCCCCAACGCTTGGTCAGGTTTTTAAGCGTGATCTCCGCCATTTAGCGCACCGCCCCCATGGTCATCCCCTGTACGAAGTATTTGCGGATCATCAGCGCCAGAACGAACATGGGCGCCATGATGATGATGCCCGCTGCCGAGAGCAGGTTCCAAAGGTCGCCTTCTTCGCCTTTGAACAGCGCCAGTCCGATCGGCAACGTCACCGCCTCTTTGTTGGTCAGGATGAGCGCAAACAGGAACTCGTTCCAGGCGATGATGAAGCAGAAGATCGCGCTGGTGAGCAGGCCGGGCGCTGCCATCGGCAGCACGATGTTGCGGATCACCTGAAGCCGTGACGACCCATCCACCATCGCCGCTTCCTCAGTGTCCATCGGGATGCCATCGATAAAGCCTTTGATCATCCAGATCGCAAAAGGCATCACAATCGCCAGATTGACGAGGATCAGGCCAAGCCGCGTGTCGAGCAGGCCGATATCGCGAAACATCACAAAGAACGGCAGGATGATCACAACCGCTGGCACGAACTGGGTTGCCAGGATGATAACAAGCATCATCGTCTCGCCACGCATCGAAAATCGGCTGAAGGAATAGGCTGCCAGCGTGGCGATTGGGATGGCGATGATGACGGTCACCAGCGCAACGACGGTTGAGTTGAACAGTTTTTCGCCAAGCCGGTACGGGTCGTCGAAGACTGTTCCGAAATTCGCAAATGTCGGCGTGAAGAACAGCTTCAGCTGATAGACATCGACATGGGATTTGAACGCGGCAAGAAAGATCCAGATGATCGGCACGAGCATGATAAACATGGCGATCAGGATCAACGCGACCTGCACCGCCGATGAAATCTGCTTTAGCTGTTTGCCGGTGAGGCCGCGCGGCTTGGAAGCGCTGAAACTGTCTGCATCGGACATGGGTGCGATGGTCATCGGCTAGGCCTTCTTGAAAACGAATTTGGCATAGGCGTAGGTCAGGAAAATCATCGGTATGACCATCAACCACGCGACGGAGGCCGAGTAGCCGATCTGGCCATACTTCATGCCGTTGAAATAGATGTAGTGACTTAGCGTTTGCGTCGCGGTGCCGGGGCCACCATTGGTGAGCATGAACACCTGATCAAATGTCTTCAGACTGAAGATGGATTTCAGGATGATCACCACGGCAAGGACCGGTGCGAGTTGCGGGAGCGTCACATCCTTGAACACACGCCAGCCACTGGCGCCATCAACCTGCGCGGCTTCAATCGTGTCGCGCGGCACGCTGGCAAGTCCGCCGATGAGAACCAACGTAAGGAACGGGATCCA
>JBCBHR010000129.1:0-5975 GCA_038525365.1 Pseudomonadota bacterium
CTCAACCACCGGCACCAGTGCGTCGTCATAGAGCTCCGGCGCGATGCCACCATCAATACCGCTATAGCCGCGCGCCATCAGGTTTTGGCGCAATTGCAAAACCCGCGCATCGTTCATGCCGGGCTTGAGGACGTCGCCCTGGTCCACCCCCGGCCAGCCACCACGATCAGCAAGCGCCTGGTAGCCGGAAAGCAGTTGGCGCAACTGGAAATACTGGGTGTGTTGCGGGCGCAGCCGCTGCAGCGTGCGCGCAACACCATCACGCTGAACCATCGACAACCACTGCGCGGGATCAGCTGGTTTGCGCGCGATGACAATTTCAGGGTCCGTGATTGAAGGGGTCGTTCGGCCCGCATGAAGATCGCGGGCAAATGACAAAAAGGCGCTGCTGAGCGCCAACTCCAGCCCGACATCATCAGCCGGTCCCGCCAGAGGATCAAGTTGGCGCAGCGCAAGCGGCAGATAATCTGAGGACACCAGCCCATCGGAAGCGGCATCGGTGATCGCTGCAAAAAGCGCGTCACCTTCCGGCGTCAGCGCACCATTGCGAACCCAGACCGGCTGTGCACCGGGTAGCTCATAGAACGGCGTAACGCGATCTGTTGAAACCACGATGCCGCGCCACTCAATAGCATCGCGCGTCTTGAGCGCTTCAACTGTTGACGCATCGAAAGCAAAAGCCCCGCTCGGCGTGCCTGCGAAAAGAACAGCTGCCACAGCCGCACGCGCAATCCAATGCCACATGTCGATCCTCCATCGAGACGTGATTCGTTGGCCAAGTGTAGCGTGTCGCGCCATTGCGACGAACCAAAGACATGCCGCAACGGCATTATCTTCCAGGACCGCTAAAGCCCGCGTTCTGCAGCGCCCAATACATCCGGCTGGAAAGGCCATCGGGAAGATAGCGCTGGTAGTAGGATTGCGGGTCACGCGTTAGCCCCGTGTTCTTTTCGCCAAGTCGCGCAATCAAAGTGTCGCGCAAGTCTTCATTGCCATTGATGTCCGCACTGATCGCGCGCGCCGCCAGATAATATGAGCGGTCAAAACGGGCAAGATCTGCGGATGCTTCCGCCATCGATGTCTGACTGCCGGTGTCGAAGGCGCACAGAAACCGCGTATAGCTCCACCAACTCGGCGGATTGATCGCATTGTCCGCAGATCGGTCCAAAACCGGCAGAGCCGTTTCGCAATCGCCTGACTTGTAAAGCGCAAAACCATAGGCGGCACCCAGTGCCAGATCATAGGGATTGATCTCGGTTGCCTGCAGCAATTGGGCGATGGCGGGATCAAAATCGTTCTCAAGCATGAAGATGTTGCCCATGGAACGGTGTGCCTGGGGCAACAGCCGGTCGACCTCGGTCGCGCGATTGGCGATATCTTTGGCCAGTTGCAAATCAATGCCGTCGGGCAGTTTGTAGCGGTTTCGGACGCTCTCAACTATCAAATCGGCGCGCATGGCCATCAAGAGCGAATTGTCCGGTACAGCCTCAAGCGCTTCGCCGGTGCACTGCAACGCGTCCTCAAACCGGGCCAGCGTCTGGTTGAGGAAGAAATCCTGCCCACCCAGCAAGCACGCACCATTGGAGCTTAAGATTCCGCGCGAATTTGCATCGCGGTAGATCAATCCACCCGAGGGCGCGATCGCGCTCAAGATGCGCGCGATTTCAGTTTGGGATGGCGCGGCGATGGCATCGCGGAAGATGAACTCACCGCTCTCATTGTTGACCAAAGTGATCGTAAAGCCGCCCACCTCGGCAGGCGCAACCGTTAGACCGTACGCGGCTTCATCAGCGGGATCGCCGCCCGCTCCCTCAGCACGCACCGACAGCGTGCGGAACCGCCCCATGCCGCTTGCAATTTCCGATGTCATGGAGATCAGCGCATTGTCCGGCTCCGGCTCGCTGGCGCGGACGAGAATACTTGGCAATTCGTTCAACCGCTCCACCTGCTGGACGCCGTCGCGTCGCGCAGTCAGATCGTCGGACAATTGGTTTGTGTTGCGCCAGACGAGGCCAAGGATCAAAATCAGGAGCGCGAGGATCGACAGCAGCACCGCCCAAAACCGACGCACATTGCTGACGATAAACGGGCTGACAGGAGTGTCCTTATCGATGTTGATGGGCGGTGCAACGGGCGCAACACGCAGCCCCTTTTTTCCCGCATCTTCACCATCGCCGTCACTTGACGTCGCAGCGCCAAAATCAAGCTCGGCAGCTCCCGCTTCGGCGTCATTGGCCTCGTCATTTGTGGCGCGCGCGTAGACCGGCACATATGAGCCGCGCGGCACGGAGATTTGTATCGGATCATCGGCACCTTCTGCGCCGTAATAATTCTGCAGCTGATCACGCAGGCGCCCCGCCTGAACGCGCACCACCGCGTCCATGGCCGGATCAAAGTCGTCGGAGCGACCGAACACATCCTGGGCGATCACAAAGCCCTTCAACGTATCGGCATTGCCCGCCAATTCCTGTTCGACGAGATACCGGATCATCGCCTTGGCGCGGTCGGAGCGCCCAAACGTGTCGCTTCCCACGATGCTATCGAGTGCAGCACGCACCTCGGATGGTTCAATACGCTCCGTTGGTTCTTGGTCCGACAAAGCGCACGCCCTTCCCTGCTTCCCCTACGACACGCCAACTATAGGGTGTTCAAGCCGACATACCAAGCAACTACAAGTGAAGTGATGACGCGGCGCGCACCCTGTTGAGCGCCGAGACGATGCCCTCAAGCGAGGCGGCCACAATGTTCTTGTTGATCCCAACGCCAAAAACGCTCCGGCCCTCATGTTCCATATGCATGTAGGAAATCGCCGCCGCATCCGATCCGTCTTGCAGCGAGTGCTCGGAATAGTCCTTTACGCTCATCTTGATCCCGTAGTGTTGAGCGATGGCGTCCACGAAGGAATCAATCGGCCCCGTGCCGCGACCCGTGATCGTGACCTCGACGTTTCCGTCCATGAGCGTGGCCTGCATGATCCGGCCTTCCGTATTGTCGGGGTCGGGCTCGGTGCGGTGCGAGATGAAGCGGATGCGCGGATCAGGCAGCTTCACATAGGTGCCCATGAACTCGTCATGGATACGCTTTGAAGTCAGCTCGATGCCTTCATTGTCGGTAATCGCCTGAATGATCTCGCGGAACTCCACCTGGAGCGCGCGCGGCAGGTTCAAGCCATAATCTTCTTGCAAAATGTAGGCGATGCCGCCCTTACCGGACTGGGAGTTGATGCGGATGATCGCCTCGTACGTGCGGCCAACATCTTCGGGATCAATCGGCAGATAAGGCACCTCCCACATATCCTGTTCGTTCGAGCGAATGTGCTTCATGCCTTTGTTGATCGCATCCTGGTGCGACCCGGAAAACGCCGTATACACCAACTCGCCCACGTAAGGATGCCGCTCAGGGATCGCCAACTGGTTGCAGTGCTCATAGACGTCGCGAATGCGGTTGATGTCTGTCACATCGAGCGCCGGATCAACGCCTTGCGTGAACATGTTCAGCGCCAGCGTGACGAGGTCCACATTGCCCGTGCGTTCGCCATTGCCAAACAGCGTACCTTCCACGCGGTCGGCACCGGCCATCAAGCCCAGCTCGGTCGCCGCAATCGCCGTTCCCCGATCATTGTGCGGATGCAGCGAGACCAAAATGTTCTCGCGGCTCTCCAGATTGCGGCTCATCCATTCAATCTGGTCTGCGTGGACGTTTGGCGTCGACATCTCGACGGTCGCCGGCAAATTGTGGATCAGCTTGTTATCGGCGGTCGGCTGAATGATCTCAGTCACCGCATTGCAGACCTCCAACGCGAATTCCAGTTCAGTCCCGGTGAAGCTTTCCGGTGAATATTGGAACCGGTATCCGCCACCCGCTTTCGCCGCCATGTCTGCAATCATTTTCGCGGCGTCAGTGGCGATCTGCATGATGCCTTTGCGGTCTTTGTTGAACACAACACGGCGCTGCAATTCGGACGTGGAATTGTAGAAATGCACAATCGGCTGATTGGCACCGTCCAAGCTTTCAAATGTCCGCGCAATCAGTTCGGGCCGGCACTGCACGAGCACTTGCAGCGATACATCGTCCGGCACGTTGCCTTCCTCCACACACCAGCGTGCAAAGTCAAAATCGGTCTGCGAAGCGGACGGGAACCCGATCTCGATTTCTTTAAAACCCATCTGCAACAAAAGCGCGAACATGCGTGTTTTGCGCTCGTGGCCCATCGGCTCAATGAGTGCCTGGTTCCCGTCGCGCAGATCGACCGAGCACCAGATCGGCGGCGTCGCAATTATCTTTGTTGGCCAAGTGCGGTCTGCCAGATCGACCGGCGGATAGGGTCGGTATTTTTGGGCGGTATCCGCCATGCCCTTGGTGTGGATTTTCGTGTGCGTGGTCATCGTCATGTCTCCGCGCCGCTCACATGCGGGCGTTCCCGTCTGGCGGCGTTCAATGGTCAATTCAGGTCTGGATGTAAAGACGACGGGGCAGGAACTGGCCGCAGTGGCCCGTTCATCGACCACCGGGCGCCCTGTCAGAGATCAGGCCCGGCGGTCGCCGATAAGAAGGAGAAGCGAAGATAGCACGCGCAAGCTTGCCGGTGCGGCAGCGTTTTGACGTATGGTGCGCGGTGCGATCATTGCACTGGAATATTGGAATTTTTGGCGCTGTGCAACTGGTGTTGCGTGCGGTGCTTGGGTTCACTTCACCAAATGCGCCACCACATTCTCGATCATGCGCATCCCGGCATTGCCGCCGAGTGTCATGATGCTTTCGGGGTGAAACTGCACGGCTGCGACAGGCTCGTGCTTGTGTTCGATGCCCATCACCACGCCGTCGTCGGTCTCCGCGGTGACGATGAAGTCATCGGGCAGACGTGACGGATCGGCGAAGATGGAATGGTAGCGGCCGACGGTGACTTCCTTTGGCAGGCCCGAAAACACCTTGCCCGGTTCATGCACGCGGATGCGTGATGGTTTGCCGTGCATTGGATAATTAAGCTGCCGTAGCGTGCCGCCATAGGCCTCGGTCAGCGCTTGCAAGCCAAGGCACACGCCGAAGACCGCCATGTCGCGCGAGCGCGCCTGCTTGACCGTGGCCCGGGCGCCAAAGTCCTTCGGCGTACCGGGACCCGGAGACAGCACGACCAAATGCGGCTGGAAGTCATCATAGATCGCGTCGGGAACGGGCGTCCGCACGGTTTTCACCTCGGCACCTGTCTGCCGGAAATAATTGGCGAGCGTGTGCACAAAGGAATCTTCGTGATCGACCAGCAAAATGCGCTTGCCCGCGCCAACCTTGCGCGCCGTGCGCTCGCCGTCACCGGCATTCGGCTTGGCGCTGTCGCGGATCGCCGCCAAAAGCGCTGACGCCTTCAATTCGGTCTCGGCTTCTTCGGCGGCGGGATCACTGTCAAACAACAGTGTCGCCCCGGCGCGCACACTCGCAATGCCGTCTTTGATATGGATGGTACGCAGCGTCAGGCCGGTGTTCATGTCGCCATTGAATTTCACCATGCCAATGGCACCGCCATACCAGGCGCGCGCGCTCTTCTCGTGGTTTTCTATAAACCGCATCGCCCAGAGTTTTGGCGCGCCGGTCACAGTCACCGCCCACGTGTGGGACAGGAACCCGTCAAACGCGTCCATGTCTTCGCGCAGCCGACCTTCGACGTGATCAACCGTGTGGATGAGGCGCGAATACATCTCGATCTGGCGCCGCCCAATAACGCGCACCGTGCCGGGTTCACAAACCCGGCTTTTGTCATTGCGGTCGACGTCCGAGCACATAGTCAGTTCGCTCTCGTCCTTTTTGGATTTGAGCAGCTTCAGGATCTGTTCGCTGTCAGTGATCGCATCGGTGCCACGCTGGATGGTGCCCGAGATCGGGCAGGTCTCGATGCGCCGGCCGGTCACCCGCACGAACATCTCCGGGGACGCGCCAATCAAAAACTCGTTCTCTCCAAGGTTCATGAAAAACGAGTATGGTGC
>JBCBHR010000130.1:0-5968 GCA_038525365.1 Pseudomonadota bacterium
GCGAGATCGGCCTGCGTCAAACCCTGATGTTCGATCGCCGTCATCAGGATTGGAAACTCCGGAAGCGTCAGATCATGCGCCCTCAGCGCTTTGGTCACCGCATTGTCTAGCACGCCGGTCAGCCGCTGGATGTGCCAACCAACGCTTGTCTCGCGTGCATGGCGTATTCGATTGGATACCGTCATGGGAGTTTGTTCACATCGATTAGATGCAAAAACAACATTTGCAATTGCAACTATATGCGCTGGATGTTACCGATTGCGTATTGTCACCAAAGGAAAGCCCGCCATGACCCGCTATCACCCGCTGCTCGTCAGTATTCACTGGATCATGGCCATCATGATCATCGTCCTGTTGCTTGCGGGCACTTTTCTGCTTGAGCCGTTGGCAAACGACAATCCACAAAAGATTGAGGGCCTTTTTGGCCATATGATCTTCGGCGTGTCGGTCATGGCGCTCCTATTGATCCGCTTCGTCACACGGTTGCGCTCCAAAAAGCCCCCACATGCGACGACGGGCAACGCGCTGCTCGACAAGGTCGGCGCTTGGACCCACTTGGCCTTTTACGGCCTCATCTTCCTGGCTGCCGGGTCAGGGATGGCGATGAGCGCCATGGCGGGCCTGCCGGACATCGTCTTCTTCGGGTCTGGCGACCCGTTGCCCGAGAGCTTTTGGGTCTATCCGCCGCGCTACGTCCACGCCTTTGCCACCAAAGCACTCGCAGCGCTCATCATCCTCCACATCGCCGCCGCAGTGTGGCATCAATTTGGGAAGAAAGACGGGCTTTTGAGCCGTATGTGGTTTGGCAAACGCGCCGCGGACTGATCGATTGCTGGATTGACCCAAGTCATAGGCGAGGGGGGAGTTGCGGCTAGGCTCAAACAACCGCATCCTCAAACCCGCCTGATCCTCTACCTGCCACCATGCAAATCCTCGATGGATTGATCCTTCTCACGCCTGCAATTCTCGCGCTCGGCCTTTTGGTCTGGCTCGCATGGCGCGGTGTTTCCGTGTTGATCCTTTCGCCCTTGCTCGCGGGCCTGGCGGCATTGCTCGTCGGTGACCCGCTCATGGCGACTTGGACGCAGCGCTTCATGCCAGCCCTTGGGGGCTATGTTATCTCATTCTTTCCGCTGTTCATGCTGGGCGCTGTGTTTGGCCGTGTGATGGAAGTTTCAGGCGCCGCGCGCACGATCGCGGACGCCGTCATCGGTGCACTGGGTGCGGAGCGTGCGATCCTTGCGGTCGTCATGGCGTGCGCAATTCTCACCTATGGCGGCATTTCGCTTTTTGTCGTGGCCTTTGCGGTCTATCCGATTGCACTGGCGCTGTTCTCTGCGGCACGCATCAGCCTGACCCTGATCCCGGCCTCCATCGCGCTCGGCGCGTTCACCTTCACCATGACCGCTTTGCCCGGCACTCCCGCAATTCAGAATGCGATTCCGATGCCATACTTCGGCACGACCGTTTTTGCGGCACCCGGTTTGGGCATTGTAGCCGCGACGATCATGGCGCTCGGCGGATTGACATATCTGATGCGGGCATCAGCGACGCTCAGTGCCGGAGAAGTCGCAGTCAGACGCAACGATATGCGCGCAATGGCAGGTGATAAGCCAGAACCCGGACCTCCGTTGTGGGTCGCCGTGACGCCACTGGTGACCGTCATTGTTGCAAACCTCGCGCTCTCCACGCTCTACTTTCCGACGCTCGATCTTACATTTCTTACTCACGAAAGCTGGGGCAACGTGGCCCCACAGGCGGTTATCGGCACGTGGTCGTTGATCGCAAGTCTGCTGATCTCGGTTTTGATGTTGGTGGCGCTTGTCTATCGACGGCTCGATTCACCGCTCGCCATTTTGGGTGAGGGTGCTCAAATGTCATTGTTGCCGCTTTTCAACACAGCCGCGCTCGTCGGCTTTGGCGCTGTCATTGCCGGCCTGCCGGCCTTTGCTGTGATCACCGGAATCCTCGAAGATTTGCCCGGTGGCGTGGTGGTCAATCTGGCACTTTCCACGGGCTTGCTGGCTGGGATAACCGGTTCCGCATCCGGTGGCATGTCGATTGCGCTGGATGTGCTTGGCGAGAAATACGCCAATCTCGCAATTACGGAAAACATCGATCCCGGCCTGATGCACCGTGTCACGTCATTGGCGACGGGTAGCCTGGATGCCTTACCGCACAACGGTGCTGTTATCACGCTTCTAGGCATTGGAAAGCTCACCCACCAGCAGGCCTACGGACCGATATTTGTGGTGGCGGTTGTTATCCCGCTATTGGCTTTGGTTGTTGTGCTCATGCTTTCAGGCTTGTTTGGAAGCTTCTAGCGCCCCCATCCACCCGGCGTCGGCGTGGTCACAATCACCGCTTCGCCAGCCTTCAAGCTTGTCTGGTCACACGGCTCCAACAAATCAACTGCCCCATCCAAACGCTGCACTTCGGTCTTGCCCAACTGCCCATCGCCACCGCCGCGCAAACCCCTCGGCGGCACCTTTCGGTGTGAGCCGATGATGGCGCAGTCCATGTCTTGGGTAAAGCGCAGGCGGCGCACGGTGCCGTCGCCGCCGTTGAACTTGCCCTGGCCGCCGGAACCTTCTCGGACCGAGAATTCCTCAACAACAATCGGATAGCGCATTTCCAGAATTTCCGGATCGGTCATGCGCGTGTTCGTCATATGCGTGTGCACACCCGATGCACCAGCAAAACCACGCCCGTCATTCATGACGCCCGCAGGTGCGCCCGAGCAGATCGTCTCGTAGTTCTGATAATCCGCATTGCCATAGGTGAGGTTGTTCATCGACCCCTGCGCATTGGCGACCGCGCCGAGCGCTTGCAGCAGGCAGTTGGTGACATGTTGCGAGGTCTCGGTGTTCCCGGCCACCACGGCGGCCGGGTACGTGGGCTTGAGGAAACAGCCGTCCGGCACGTGAATTTTGATGGGCTTTAGGCAACCCGCATTCATCGGAATGTCGCCCTCGACCATCAACCGAAACACATAGAGCACCGCCGCGCGCGTGACGGGCTCCGGCGCGTTGAAATTGTTTTCCCAAATCTCGGACGTACCGGTGAAATCGACGGTCGCTTCGCGTCGCTCACGATCCACGGTGATCTGCACTTTGATTTCCTGGCCGCGATCTGTCGGATATATCGCCGCGCAATCCGCCAGCCGGTCGATGACACGGCGCACGCTCTCTTCGGCATTGTCCTGCACATGGTTCATGTAGGCTTGCACCACGGGCAGCGTGAAGTGCTCCACCATGCGCCGCAGCTCCGCGACACCCTTCTCGTTGGCGGCCACTTGCGCCTTGATATCGGCGAGGTTTTGCGCGGGGTTGCGCGCCGGGTAGGGGTGATCAGTCATCAGATGGACGAAGGCATCCTCATCAAAATGGCCTTCGTCCACCAGTTTGAAATTGTCGATCAGCACGCCTTCCTCATCCACATGGGTGGCACGCGGCGTGGCGGAGCCCGGTGCCATCCCGCCGACGTCCGCGTGGTGGCCACGGGACGCGACGTAGAAGAGGATTTGGTCGTCATCAAATACCGGCGTTACCACAGTAATGTCAGGCAAATGCGTCCCGCCATTATACGGCGCATTGAGCGCATACACATCGCCGGGCAACATGACCGGGTTCTGGCGGATGATGCTTTCCACGGATCGATCCATCGAGCCAAGGTGCACCGGCATGTGCGGCGCATTGGCGACCAATTGCCCTTCGGCATCGAAAACCGCGCAGGAAAAATCGAGCCGCTCTTTGATGTTCACCGAAGACGCGGTGTTTTGGAGCGTAACGCCCATCTGCTCGGCAATCGACATGAAGAGATTGTTGAACACTTCCAGCATCACCGGATCGGCATCGGTGCCGATGGGTGCTGCGTCCGTGCGCGGTGAGGTGCGTTTGATCAGGATGTTGTCGCGCGTTGTCAGTTCCGCGGTCCAACCGTTCTCGACAACGATGGTCTGGTTCGGCTCAATGATAATCGCAGGGCCTGCAATGCGCGCGCCCGGTTTAAGCGTTTCACGCGAAAAGATACCCGTCTCATTCCACGTGCCACCGGCAAAGATCGCGCGCATATCGGCCGGTTGCGCCTCGTGGTGTCTGACGTTCGCGACTGCCTGTAACGGCTGCCCGCCACCACGCGCGACACCCTCCAGCCCCACCGCCTCGACGATCATCTTGCGACCGGGTGATATGAAACCGAATTGTGCTTTGTGGGCCGCTTCAAACGCCTTGGCTGCCGCCTCTAAATCATCGGCGTAGTCAACTTCGATGGCCGTGTCGGTGCCATCATAGCGGATGTGCAGGCTGCCGCTTGAATCAATGTCTGAAGTTTCAACGCCCTGCGATTCGAGTTCATTCTCAACGTCGGCGCGCAAGCGACTCAAAAGGCCAGCGATTTCAGATTTGGCACCGTCTTCAAGTGGTTTGACAAGCGCGTGCTGACGCGAGGCTGACACTTTGGCCAAACCGATGCCATAGGCGCTCAACAGGCCGGATAGCGGATGCACAAGAACAGAGTCCATGCCCAGACTGTCGGCCACCAGACACGCATGTTGCCCGCCCGCACCTCCAAAACAGTTGAGGACATAGCGGGTCACATCGTAGCCGCGCTGCACGGAGATCTTCTTGATCGCATTGGCCATGTTTTCGACCGCGATTTTCAGGAAACCTTCCGCGACTTGTTCCGGTGCTCTCCCATCACCGATCTCGTCGGCGAGCGCGGCGAACTTCGCCTGCACGACATCTGCATCAAGAGGTTGGTCGCGGTTTGGGCCAAAGATCGGCGGAAAAGAAGATGGATGCAGCTTGCCAACCATGACGTTTGCGTCGGTGACCGTTAGCGGCCCGCCACGGCGGTAGCAGGCAGGGCCCGGGTTTGCGCCCGCCGAATCCGGGCCAACCTGAAAGCGCCCGTCTTCATATTTCAGGATCGATCCGCCACCGGCGGCCACCGTGTGAATGCGCATCATCGGCGCGCGGATGCGCACGCCCGCCACTTCGGTGTCAAAGGCGCGCTCATAGCCATCGGCATGGTGCGCAACGTCGGTGGACGTACCGCCCATGTCAAAACCGATGACATGTTCAAACCCCTCCTCACGCGCGGTTTCGACCATGCCGACAACACCGCCCGCCGGGCCGGAAAGGATGGCATCCTTGCCTTGGAATGTGTCTGCGGCGGTGAGGCCTCCCGATGACATCATGAACTGAAGGTGGGTTGTTTTGGCGGCATCGGCGCCAATCCCCAACTCGTCCGCCACCTGTCCCACATATCGCCGCAGGATCGGCGAGAGATACGCGTCGACCACCGTCGTGTCGCCGCGCCCAACGAGCTTGGCGAGCGGTGACACTTCATGGCTCACCGATATCTGTGAAAAGCCCGCCACGCGTGCCGCATCGGCTGCCGTCTTCTCATGCGCCGGAAACGCCCAAGCATGCATGAAGGCAATCGCCACGGCGTCGATGCCATCAGCCTTGGCATCGTTCAGTGCCCCTTCAAGAGATGTCGGGTCAAACGCCATTTCCACGGTGCCATCGGCCAGCACCCGCTCATCGACTTCCACCACGCGATCATAAAGCTGCTCGGGAAGAACAATCTCTTTGGCGAAGATGTCGGGTCGGGCCTGATAGGCGATGCGAAGCGCGTCGCGAAAGCCTTTGGTTATCAGCAGCAGCGTCCGGTCGCCCTTGCGCTCCAAAAGGGCGTTGGTTGCGACAGTGGTGCCCATGCGCACCGCATCTACCGTCTCAGCGGGCACTGGCGCGCCATGGGGAAGGCCCAAAAACTCACGAATTCCCTGCACCGCCGCGTCGCGGTAACTCTCCGGGTTCTCCGACAGAAGCTTTTTCGCCTCAAGCGATCCATCGGGTTTGCGCGCGATTACGTCGGTAAACGTGCCGCCACGGTCGATCCAGAATTGCCACTTGCCGCTCATGATGTTCTCCAAAGACCGGCGGCTTGTGACGGATAT
>JBCBHR010000131.1:0-5952 GCA_038525365.1 Pseudomonadota bacterium
CAGAAACTATGCGCCATCAGTCTTCGAGCGGTATGTCGTGACAAGGGCTATGACATGCCCGGCGCCGTTGCGTGGACGGAAGGCCTGAAGCCGCTGCTGGACCGTTTCGGTTTCGAACCGAACCTTCGGTTGGTGCTGTACACACTGGACGAGACCGCCTACGGGCGCGAACTGGCGCCGCTCGCGGGAGCTTTCCCAACCGTATTGCTCGGAGCTCCATGGTGGTTCTTCGATAGCCCGGAGGGCATGCGGCGCTATCGCAGTCAGGTCATAGAGACGGCCGGCTTCTTCAACACGGCGGGTTTCGTGGACGACACCCGAGCTTTTTTATCTATCCCTGCCAGACATGACGTGGCCAGGCGTATGGACGCCGGTTTCCTCGCTTGCCTGGTCGCCGAACATCAGCTCGAAATTGAAGAGGCAGAGATGCTTATCGAGGCTTTGGCAACGGGCCTTGTACGCAACGCATACAAGTTGGGTGAACCAGCAACGGAACCGCAACGACAGAGCGCTTGAGGAAACCGGATGGCCCGTCTCGAATTGCAAGATGTATGCAAGCGCTTCGGCGATGTCGAAGTTAATCGAAACATCAATCTAACCTTCGAGGACGGCGAGTTCGTTGTTTTGGTTGGCCCCTCCGGCTGCGGGAAAACAACATTGCTGCGCATGATTTCCGGACTGGAACATGTAACATCGGGGCGGATCTTCATCGATGGCCAGGACGTCACAGAAGTCGATGCGCCCAAACGGGGTTTGGCCATGGTGTTTCAATCTTATGCGCTTTATCCGCACATGACAGTACGCCAGAACATGGCGTTCGGCTTGGAAAATGTGAGAATGCCCAAGGAAGAGATCGACCGTCGAATTGCCGATGTCACGACCATGTTGCGTCTTGACGAGTACTTGGACCGGAGGCCCGCCCAACTCTCCGGCGGTCAACGCCAGCGAGTGGCTATTGGGCGGGCGATAACGCGCGATCCCAAGGCCTTTCTATTCGACGAGCCACTGTCAAACCTGGATGCCGAACTTCGCGTAACGATGCGGAAGGAACTGGCCAAACTGCACAACCGCATCGGTGGTTCGATGATCTACGTGACCCATGACCAGACCGAGGCCATGACGCTTGCCGACCGCATCGTCGTTCTCGAAAGAGGGATCGTTTCTCAAGTCGGCACGCCGCTTGATCTTTACTTCAAACCACGCAACCGGTTCGTAGCGGGGTTTATTGGTTCACCGCAAATGAACTTCCTCGATATCGACATCGAAAGCGGCCGCGCAGCGATCGGCGCTGGGTCGGCGATCGAACAAATCTCTTCGCATCAAGGACCGGCGATACTCGGCGTTCGGCCGGAGCATATCGAGCCCGTAGCCAACGGTGACGGTGACGGTGATTTGGATGTGACAATCGACTTGGTTGAGAACCTTGGCGATGAAAGCTTTGTCTATTGCCGGGCGGATGGCCTTCCTGAACTGTGTATGCGAGTGGACGGGGCATCTGGATTTGGCTACGGCGAGCGCATATCGATCCGTTTTGACCGCGCCAACATGCATCTGTTTGACCCTACGACAGGCGCTACGATGGTGGTGTCAGACGAACGCGAACCGGTTCCGATTGCCGGGCATGCCCTGCCTTAGGCCGCCAAGAGTTGAGGGCAGCGGTGCGGTTCTGCTTGAAGTTTGATCGGCTTTCGAGATGACGTCACTGGTTGAAATGGCTGTAGACAGAGCAGTGCACGGCGGCGAACTTTTGCAGACGTCGCATCCGCCGAAATCGTAGCATCGCTCGTTCTCGTCGTCGCAACGGTAGGTGACTGTTTTCGGCCCGGGTGTTGATCCATCTGCCGCTTGTTTGATGACGGCTTTCGTCGATACGGAGATCCCGCAGCGCTGCGCCGTATGATTTCAGTTTGTCAGTGACGACGCATTCCGGCCTGCCATGCTTGCGCGTCAATTTTCGCAGGAATTTCGCTCTGCGGACCTTCGGTTCAATGCTGCTTTTCGGTCGCGCTTCTTTGTGACCACAGCCACCAGCACGACGCCTTCCTGATCGACGGCCCGCCAGAGGTCGTGGGTCGTGCCGTTGATCTTCACGAATACCTCATCCAGATGCCACCTCCATCGGCTCGATCGGAGCGGCTCGACGCGGCGTTTTCGTACTTCCGTGGCGAACAGCCCCTCTCGGCATTTGCTTCGCAACTGCCTGCCGACAACGGGACCGAACCGGTTCCACCAAAACCGGACGGTTTCGTGGCTGACATCAATACCCCGCTCATCGAGCAAATCCTCCACATTCCGAAGCCACAGCGCGAACCGGAGGTATAACATTACTGCCATCCGGATGATCTCGGGCGACATCTTGAAATAGCGAAACGGATTGGATGTGCTCATGCCGAACCACTACGAAACCACCCCCACTTCCTAAAGGGCGGTTTCTTCTGACAGTGCCTCGCTGGCGGAGAGGAAGGGATTCGAACCCTCGAGACGGGTTACCGCCTACTCCCTTAGCAGGGGAGCGCCTTCGACCACTCGGCCACCTCTCCGCTCACTTTCTCGCTAGCATGATTTGTGCGCGCGTCAAATGGAGAACGCGGTTTCAAACGCTGCCGCCCCTGCACCGTCGGCATCCTACTTCTGCTTGGTCTGGACACGCGAGCCTCAAAGACGCAAACCGCCAATCATGGTCAAGTTTAACCCGATTGTTGCAGCTCTACCGGACACCGTTCCGTTTGTGGCGCCTGAAGAGACGGAGCGTCGGGCTGGGCGTGGATTTCGTGCAAGGCTTGGCGCCAATGAGGGGAACTTTGGGCCGTCGCCGCAGGCCATTGAGGCCATGCAGCGTGCGGCACGTGACGAAGCTTGGAAGTACTGCGATCCAACGGCCCATGACCTGCGCGTGGCGCTTGCGGCCAAACTTGGCATTGCGCCCGGCGAAGTGATCGCGGGGCCCGGCATTGACGGGCTTTTGGGGCTCATTGTTCGGATTTTCAGCGATGTCGGCGACACCATTGTCACTTCACTGGGCGCATATCCCACATTCAACTTCCACGTTTCTGCCCATGGCCGCACATTGCACCCCGTACCTTATGCAGGTGCGCATGAAGACCTGGATGCGCTGGCCGATGCCGCGCGGACGCAGAGGGCCGCGATTATCTATGTGTCCAATCCGGACAACCCCATGGGCACGTGGTGGGACGCTTCGGCCATCACCCGATTTTGCGACACCGTCCCACATGAATGCTTGATTGTCTTGGATGAAGCCTATGGCGAGACGGCACCGCCCGGCACCCTGCCTTCCACCGACACATCGCGACCAAACCTCATCCGCCTGCGCACGTTTTCCAAGGCCTACGGCTTGGCCGGACTGCGCTGCGGATATGCGTTTGGGCATGACAGCCTGATCACTCCATTTCATCGGGTGCGCGACCATTTTGGCGTCAACGTCATGGCCCAAGCAGCCGCTTTGGCCGCACTTGGCGCGCACGACTGGCTGGCGGAGATGGCCGCCACGATTGCCGACGGGCGCGAGAGGATTGCTGCCATCGCAGAGGAGAACGGGCTGACGTCCGTCGCCTCGGCCACCAATTTCGTCGCGCTGGATTGTGGTGGCGACGGCGCATTTGCGAACCACGTGTTACAGGCAATGATGCGGGCTGGTGTTTTTGTGCGAAAGCCAATGACGCCGGGCCTTGATCACCACATCCGGGTGTCTGTGGGGCGCAAGGAGGAACTCGACGTTCTTGAAGAAGTGCTGCCCGCGGCGCTGGCTGCCGCTGCTGAACGCAGCGCTTGACGGGCTGGCGCATAGCGGGCCTAGTGCGGCCATAAAAATCAGCAGCCATCACGACGGAAAATACGCAACAGAGGCTGCGCAACCGACCCATGACCGACACAACCACACCCGAGGCTGATGGCACGAAGCCCTCACCGGTGCCTGGCGATGATGATGGCATCACGCTTGCCCAGCGCAGCAAGCACTCGCTTCTGGAAGACATTTTTGCGATCAGCGTCGGCGTTGTCCTTGTGACATTTGGCGTCTTGTTGTTCCAGCAGGCGCAACTCGTCATGGGCGGCGTCGCAGGCATCGCCCTCGTCACGAGCTACGCCACGGGCTTTGACTTCGGTGTGTTGTTCTTCGTGATCAATTTGCCGTTTTACGTATTCGGCGTTGGCGGGCTTGGCTGGCGGTTCATCATCAAGACGTTCTGTGCCGTCGCGCTAATGTCTGTGCTGGTGCGTTTGGTGCCGAGCTATTTCGTGGTGCAAGACATCCACCCGATGGTGGCGGCAATCGCTGGCGGATCGATGATTGGGCTGGGCTTGCTGGCGCTCTTCCGCCACGGCGCGGGCCTCGGCGGCATCAACATCTTCGTCTATTGGCTGCAGTCGACGCGCAACATCCGTGCAGGCTACGCGCAACTGGCCGTGGACGCCTGCATTTTGGTTGCGGCGGTCTTTGTCGTCGGCTCAGTCTCGGCTGCGTGGTCGGTGTTGGGCGCTGTGTTGTTTAACATGATCCTCGGCGTGAACCACCGACCGGGCCGGTACATGGGGGCGAGCTAGGCAGTCTCATGCCCAAATGAGCAAACGCCGTGTGCGGTCATCCCCAACCACACACGGCGTTATCGACGCCGGTTTCCCGGCTGTCACGGACGGACGCAGCCCCCTGCCGGACACTTTGAGCCAAAGAGAACGCAGATATCAGTGCTGCGTCATCCACTGGCGCGCTTCGCGCAGCGCGCGGGCGAGTTCAGCTTTTGACATTGTTTCCGCAATCTCAGAACGCAGCGCTGCGGCGCGCGGAGAGCCCTTGATGGCGGCGATATTGAACCATTTGTGCGCCTCGATGAGGTCCACATCACGGTCGCGGCCAGTTGCGGCGGCCAAGCCCATTTCAAACAAAATGTCTGCGCTCGCGTCGCCGCCAAGTGCGGCCATATCAGCGCTATTGATGTCCAGACGTGCCATTTTCTTTGTCCCTATGTCCCTGTTTAACCCAGTATCGGAGCAGCATCTTCTGCAATCTTGCGTTGCGCCGCTCTTGGGTCTCACCATGGAGGCCGGGGTTCAAAGACTGCCTAAAAAGCGTCGTTAATGAGCACCAAACGAAACAAAAACCGTTCGTAAATTTCGCTTTTCGTTTACCGCATAGCCCATTGAAAAGACGCGATTTTATGGAAGTTTTTACGCGACTTAACAGAACCTGCGGTTACCCTCTCCTAACCACATATGAGGCTTTGGATGGGCATCTCGCACGCTAAAGACAGTGGTTCGCACCATGATTGCATTCACAGTTGCGGTGCCTGATGACGCTGGGGGATATTTACTTTTACGTTAGCGTCAATCATAACGCCTTAATAAAAGGCGATCCGAGTTCGGGAGGAAACCAATGAAAAAGATCACTTTGGCGCTGGCTTTGGCAGGCGTGATGGCAGCGGGCACTGCATTTGCAGACCCAATAGTCGGCAAATGGCGCACCGGCAATGGTGGGACGGTCAACGTTGCAAAATGCGGCGGCAGTTTCTGCGTGAAAGTCGTCGGCGGCCAATATGGCGGCAAAGCCATTGGACAATTCGCCAAGAACGGCGAAAAGTACAATGGCACGATTATTGACCCGGAACAGGACAAGAAGTACCGCGGTGCGGCTTGGTTTCAGGGCGACAACACGCTGAAGATGCGCGGCTCCGTGCTCGGCGGCCTTATCGGCCGGACCGATACTTGGAAGCGCATGTAAAGCAAGCGGCGACGCAACGAGACTTCAAAAGGGCGGCATGACCGCCCTTTTTGCTGCGCTGCATTCAATGACACACCGCAAGTGCGTTCGTCGACGTCAGGTTCCAGAGCGGCTCAACTTCCGCTGCAAGGCTGACAGTTTTCCCGCGCCGAACATCGAAAAGCGTCGGCGGATGCGCCCGGTCTTCGCCGGCAACAAACGCCACACCACTTTCCTCATTA
>JBCBHR010000132.1:0-5909 GCA_038525365.1 Pseudomonadota bacterium
ATACAAAAAGGCCGCCCGGAGGCGGCCTTTCGTTCATCCAGCTAGCGCTGAACTGATTACATCATGCCCATGCCGCCACGCGCTTGTGGGCTCGCGCACCAGCGCCACTGAGGAATCATGGGCGGACGTCAGATACAAAAAGGCCGCCCGGAGGCGGCCTTTCGTTCATCCAGCTAGCGCTGAACTGATTACATCATGCCCATGCCGCCCATGTCGGGCATGCCGCCGCCGCCCATTGGGGCGCCGCCGTCTTTTTTCGGCAGTTCGGCGATCATGGCTTCTGTGGTGATCAGCAGGCCTGCGACGGACGAGGCGTCCTGCAGGGCTGTGCGCACCACTTTGACCGGATCGACGATGCCCATGGTGATCATGTCGCCATATTCAGCGGTCTGGGCGTTGAAGCCGTAGGTGTCGTTGTTTTCGTCGAGGATTTTGCCGACGACAACGGAGGCTTCTTCACCGGCGTTGGCTGCGATCTGGCGGGCAGGGGCCTGCAGGGCGCGGCGCACAATGTTGATGCCCGCCTCCTGGTCGGCGTTTTCGCCTTTGACGTCGATGCCTTTGGATGCACGCAAAAGCGCCGTACCACCACCAGGCACGATGCCTTCTTCAACAGCTGCGCGTGTTGCGTTCAGCGCATCGTCAACGCGGTCTTTCTTTTCTTTGACTTCCACTTCGGTGGCACCACCGACGCGGATGACGGCAACACCGCCTGCCAGTTTCGCCAGACGCTCTTGCAGTTTTTCGCGGTCGTAATCGGAAGATGTCTCTTCGATCTGCGCTTTGATCTGTGCAACGCGGCCTTCGATGTCAGCCTTCTGGCCCGCACCGTCGACGATCGTCGTGTTCTCTTTGGAGATCTCAACTTTCTTGGCTGTGCCGAGCATGTCGAGCGTAACGTTTTCGAGCTTAATGCCGAGGTCTTCGGAGATGACAGTGCCGCCTGTGAGGATCGCGATGTCTTCGAGCATCGCCTTGCGACGATCACCAAAGCCCGGTGCCTTGACGGCTGCGATTTTCAGGCCGCCGCGCAGCTTGTTGACGACCAGTGTCGCCAGCGCTTCGCCTTCAACGTCTTCTGCGATGATGAGCAGCGGACGTGAGGATTGCACAACCGATTCAAGGATCGGCAGCATGGCTTGCAGGTTGGAAAGTTTTTTCTCGTGGATCAGAATGTATGGGTCTTCGAGATCCGCGATCATTTTTTCCGGGTTGGTCACGAAGTAAGGCGACAGGTAACCGCGGTCGAACTGCATGCCTTCAACGACTTCAAGTTCGGTTTCAGCAGTCTTGGCTTCTTCAACGGTGATGACGCCTTCATTGCCGACTTTCTGCATGGCTTCGGCGATGTCATCACCGATTTGCTTGTCGCCGTTTGCAGAGATTGTGCCGACCTGGGCCACTTCTTCAGATGTCTTGATCTTGGTCGCCTTGGCGAGCAGGTCTTTGACAACTTCGGAGACGGCCATGTCGATGCCGCGCTTCAGGTCCATCGGGTTCATGCCGGCGGCAACAGCCTTGTGGCCTTCCTGAACGATGGACTGCGCAAGAACGGTCGCAGTCGTTGTGCCGTCACCGGCGATGTCGTTGGTCTTGGACGCAACTTCGCGCAGCATTTGCGCGCCCATGTTTTCGAACTTGTCTTCGAGCTCGATTTCCTTGGCAACGGAGACACCATCTTTGGTGATGCGCGGTGCGCCGAAGGATTTGTCGAGCACGACGTTGCGGCCTTTCGGGCCCAGTGTGACTTTAACGGCATCGGCGAGAATGTTCACGCCGGCCAGCATGCGCTCGCGTGCCGAGCGGGAGAAGATGACTTCTTTGGCTGACATAGTGTGTAACTCCTTGGGGCTTCAGGCCCCGGATTGAAACGTTGGTCGATTGCGAAAAAAGAGGCGATTTGCGCTCACCTGAAAAATCAGGCGGCGATCACGCCCATGATGTCGCTTTCTTTCATGATGAGCAGGTCTTCGCCGTTCAACTTGACCTCTGTGCCGGACCATTTGCCAAACAGGACGCGGTCGCCTGCCTTGACATCCAGCTCCACAACTTTGCCGCTGTCGTCACGCGCGCCGTTGCCAACTGCAACGATCTCGCCTTCCTGCGGCTTTTCCTTTGCGGTATCCGGGATGATGATGCCGCCGGACGTTTTTTCTTCAGATTCAACGCGGCGAACGACCACACGGTCGTGCAGCGGACGAAAATTCATCTCTGCCATTTTTTCTGTACCCTTGAAAATGGTTGCTCCTCACCGCCCCTAAGGGCGGGTTAGCAGTCCACTTTGTGGAGTGCTAACAGCGGCGAGATAGTGATACCCATTTTGTGTGTCAAGAATTCCCGGCACAGATTTTTGCGTGAGCCTTACTGCACAAAAGCCCGGCGCGATGGCCGGGCTTTCGGTGAGTGCGCCGCATTGAGGGCGTTTTCGATTATTTGACGATGCGCAGTTTCGCCAAATCCGAGCCAATCGCACCGAACGCTGTCTTCAGCGAGTTTTTGTTCGGGGCGTAGAAATATTTGCCCGGGTCGGTCGCGCAGGTTTTGTACATGTTTTTGGTCGTGTTGTTGACGCGGGATGTGAAGACGACGGTGTACATCAAAATGCCCTCTGCCTTCATCTCGGTGCACATGGTTGCGATACGCGCATTGACCTTGTCACGGGCCTTGTTGTTGTTGTCTTCGTCGTCGAAGATTTCATCAGAAAGGTCTTCGCCAAGGCGACCGTAACCGGTGTAGTCAGACTTGCCCGGGTGCTTCTTGTTGGGCGATCCGCCGCCTGGGAAGTCGTAGAACACGCTCTCACCATCCGTCATGATAATCACGGCTTTCCGCCAGCGCGGGCTGCTCCACAATGTCTTGTTGTCGCGTGGATCGAGTTCTGTGGACTCGTCGAACGGGAGGCCCGGCGACAGGGTACGCCGTGCCCATGCGACGCCAATGTCGGTCAGCGTGCCGCCACGGTTCCAAGCGGTCAGCGCTTTGGCCGCCTTGTTCAGCGTGTCGTAGCTGTTGGTCAGTGGCGTGATTGGCGTTGGACAACCCACATTCGGTCCGGTGATCTGGTTGGTGTTTTTCGCCCCGCCCGGCTTGATCGTGGAAGATTTCTTCGGATCGTAGTCATTGTCGACCGCGGCAGGATACCAGAACGGTTTCCAAAGGGTGTCCTCGTCATCCTGATCCGGCGCGACGTCAGCAACACTGTAGTCTTCGCGCTCAAGCACGCAGCCTTTCCAGCGATCCTTCATCGTATCGCTTCGGCGGTTCGAGCTCGGAAAGGTGTCTAGATTGTCTTCGTAAACGTCCTCCAACTCCTCCATGTCGATGAGCGTTGTGTACTCATCGCCGACGTTGACCGTAGACGCATAAGGTACGAGCGCAACGCGAAGGTCGGATGGCGTTTTGGAGACACCGAACAGTTCGTCGAGCAGCGTTGTTGTGGCCTCACGCAAGGCGCCAATGTTGTTGCTGCCCCACATGGAACCGGTGTTATCGAGCGCCATGGAGACCAGCAGACCGCCACTTGCACGGCGCACTTCGGTGGACGCTTCGACCGACAGGTTGTTGATGCCGAGCACGCTCGCAAAATGCATGTCGACATTTGCGGAGCTGACGACGTGCACGTTCAGCCCGGCGCCTTTCAATTCAACAGTGGATACCTGCGCGCCGCTGACGGCGAAGTTCTGACGAACGAGTGCATCCATCATGGCTGTCAGTTTGGTCTCATCGGCGATGGTCGCACCAACCGCAAGGGCGGACGAATCGACCGCTGCCTGTAGCTGATAACGCGCAAGCAGCGCCCTTGAGCCATCAACGCCGAGGGCGACAAGGCCGATAAAAGGTATGACGAGCAATCCGAACTGAATTGCGATGGAGCCCCGCTTATGCCGACCAAACGCGCGGAGAATGCCGCCTTTGCGCTTGTTTGTCTCTGCGGGATTTTTTTCTTGTTTACGCATGATCATGAATCCCAATTGTGGTTTTGCTCAGACACCGAACCGTCGATGGCAATCGCTCGCGTCACCCTAGGCTTGAAGTACAAAACTTTCTCTTTCAGATATGGATTCACTTTTAGGAAATATGTGAAGGGTGACGTATAAGTATATTTAGAATGCACGCGAATTATTGTTTCGCCCGGCATTCCCAGACCTTCAGCTTCTTTTATATCAAATACTATTGGCGTGCCGCCGTTCTTGCCAAAGCTACTGCGGGTCCACAGAAGCAAGGGATTTCCACCCGTTGTCTTGTAGCCGATGCTCGCCACATGCAGTTCGATCAGTTCATGGGAGTCGACCTCGACCATGATCTTGTTGGCAACGTCGAGCAAATCCTTGATGTCCGCTGTTTTCAGTTCCGGGGCGCGCGCCAGAAGGTCCGCAGTCTGCGTTGAATAGCGCGTGAATTGATCCTCGGCGATGTAGGCGAAGTACACCTCGAAAACGCCGAATGTCAGCGTCATCAGCAGCGGCATGATCAGCGCGAATTCGGTTGCGGCGACACCGCGATCGTCACGCGCAAATTTGCGGAAGCGAAGACGTGGGAGGGGAAGGCGGATGCGCATCATGTCATCACCTCAGCACTTTTTCTTGTTGCATACGTAAGGCTCGTTACGAGCGATGGAGTGGCCAACGACCAGCATGGGCTTGCCGTCGAGACCAAAGAAATCGTCCATATACGGCGTCACGAAATCAAACTGCGCAGCCAGGCGCATGGCGGTCACTTTCGAAGGGCCGCCCGGCTTGAAGGTGAAGTTGGTGGGCACGAGGTCTTGATCGACATTGACCTTCGGAAACTGCACCTGCTTGATCTCATCGAAGGTGCGGACATCGAAATAGACTTTTGTGCAGTCGAACGAGCTTTTCGCGACAGCGCAAATCTCCCGCTGGAAGTCCAATACCGGGTCGTTGGAATTCTGAATCTCGCCGGTCTGCAGAACGCGCGCTGCCACATACATCGAGTGTTTCAGGTGGTTCTTCTTATAAAGAAAAATGGCGAACTCACCGGCGATGAAAATCATCATGAAGAAGATCGGGGCCACAATCGCGAACTCAATCGCCGTTGCACCTTTCCGGTTCTTTAGAAACTTTGCGAACGTTGGTTTCAACGCACAATTCCCCGCTGCCTTAGGCCTCCGTTCTACCGGTTGACTGTTAATTCTACGGAAAGTGGAATGGGTACCGGTGGCTTAACGCGGTTGGTAAAAACGTAAATTACGCAGCGACACTGGGCTAACGATGCGTGGACGTGGTGTTAGCCAGCCGGGCGGCTTGCGCTATCAGTGCTCTCATCATTACGGGCCACCACTTGCCCGCCGCGCAGCCTTTTGGGCGGCGAAAACAGTGGGCCAGACCCGTAAGTTGCAGCGATGTCTATGGCATCCGCCACGTCTCCGTCAGATGCAATGCCGGTGATTGCGAACGGAGTGGACCATTTGAGCATATGACGCAGCGTTGCCACAGCTTTTGAACTGGCAAAGTCTGGCGTGTTCGCCGTACGAAAAGCCAACTGGAAATCCACCATGGCGACTTTGATGTCGTAGAAGATCTCGTCGCGCACAATTTCATGGTCAAACTCGATGCCCTCAACGCCAATCTCTGCGCCGATTTGATGGAGCGCAATCAGCCGCGCCATGCATTCGTCCTGCCTGGTCACGAGCGCACGCCCATCCACAACGAACACCACACCTTCGTGTAGCGCTTCCTGCGCGTTCAGCAGGCGTTTGAGCGCGGTGAAATGCAGGTCGCTGCCAAGCAGGGCTTCGCTGATGTGAACGAGGAGCCGCACTTTGTCGTCGATGGCATGGAACAGTTGCCGGGATGCGGCAAGCGCCTTTTCGGCCGTGTGGAGTTCAAAGGCAGCGCCGCGATGCAATGAAAGCGCCGTGCCGCATTTGTCGAAGAGCGCTGGCGCGT
>JBCBHR010000133.1:0-5845 GCA_038525365.1 Pseudomonadota bacterium
GACTGAATACCTGCGAAGTCTGGAACGTGACGGCTACATCACGCGTAGGGTCGATCCAGGCCCACCGATTGCGGTATTTTACGAGTTGACCGAAATGGGCGAAGGACTTGTGGAGAAGCTGAAGTTGCTGGTCTTCTGGGCGGGCGACCACTACACGCCGGTGATGAACGCCCGCGCATCATACGAGGAACGTGTGGGGCCAAAGTGATCTTCTTTATCCGCCAAAAGATGGGCGCGGCGGCTAAAGTGCCACCGCGCCTGCATTTTTTGGTTGATCAGTTCTGCGCCATCATATTGCGCATTGCATCTGCAAACTCTGTCAGTGCTTCTTCAGCCGTTTTCTGCTCGAGAACGATTTCCTGCCAAATGGCCGGTTCTTCTGAACGGATCGCAGGCATCGCTGGCGGACGGGCGCGGGCGAAGGCGATTTCCAGCTGGTTGTTGGCAACCAGATATTCCGGGTTCTTCGCAATCACTTCCTTTGCATTTTCGGTTTCGATTGCGCCTTTGATGATCGGCAGATAGCCGGTCGCGGTGAAGATGTAGCCGCTGTTTTCAGACGTCGTCACGTAGCGGATGAACTCCCACGCGCCATCTTTGGCTTCCTGTGATGCTGCTGAGACGATGCCGAGCGTTGCACCACCGATGGGCGCTGCGCAGACCTTGTCGCACGGAAGGGGTGCAACACCGAGATCGAACGGGGCATCGTTGAGCTGGCGTGTCAGGCCACCGGTGGAGTCAAACTCAATGATGGCGCGGCCGGAGATGAAATACTCATCTGAGACTTTCTCGTCGAGTGCGGCTTCCTTGGATGAAACATTGTGCACGTTCACCCAATCGGCGGCTGTCTGGTAAGCGCGGATCGAGTCGGGCATATCGATTTGCACCGAGTTATCGGCAGGATCGACCCAGCCACCACCGGCCTGGTTGGTCATGGCCCAACGTACCCACTGGGGCGGAGGTGCGATGCCCCATTGGGTAACCTCGTCGCCTTCCTTGATGGTCAGTGTTTTGGCCATCTCCAAAAGCTCGTCCCAGGTTTTGGGGGGCTGTTCAGGGTCAAGACCGGCAGCCGCAAAGGCATCCTTGTTGTAGTACATCACCGGTGTGGAGACGTTGAACGGCACCACATAGCTTTCGCCGAGGTACTTTGAGGCTTCAAGCGCGAATGGGCGAACCTGATCGAGCCACTCGGCACCGACCTGATCGATGTATGGCTGCAGCGGCTCAAGCGCGCCCCGGTCGGCAAAAAGGCCGTAGCGTGTGATTTCGAGCATCACGAGGCCTGGCGCGGTGTTGCCGGCGATGGCGGCCTGCAACTTCTGTGTGCCTTCGGTGTAATTGCCTGTGTAGACGGGTACGATCTCGTAGTCGTCTTGCGAGGCGTTGAACTGTGCAGCCAACTCGTCCACGGCACTGCCATTGTTGCCTGAGAATGCGTGCCAGAACTCGATTTTGGTCTCAGCGAGTGCTGTTGTTGTGGCAAGCGCCAAGGCTATGCCCGAAAGAATAATGCGTTTCATGTCAGTCTGCTCCCTGTGCAGTCAGATTGCTACGCGTCCCGGCTTTCACAGGCATGTGACACTGATCCGTCACTGACATGAAACATTGGTGTCACTTGCGCGTACGATTGTGGAATTATGCGTCGGATTGAACCCTACCTCTACGCGCTGCCCGCGCTCGCAGTCCTGCTGGTCTTTGTGTACTGGCCGATTGTCTATTCGGTCTGGCTCAGCGTGCACCGTTGGGACTTCCTGATGCCGGAACCGCGGTTCGTGGGCTTGGAAAACTACCGTGTCATGTTGTCGGACAGCCAGTTCCAAAACGCACTTTGGAACACGGCTGTTTTCACGCTGGTTACTGTGCCGCCGATGTTGGCCATCGGATTGCTCGTTGCCGCACTTATTGCGCCGCCAAGTCGGTCAAACCGCTTTTTTCGGTCGGTTTTTTTCATGCCGACGATCATGTCCGCCGTCGCCATTGCCGTTGTTTTCGATTGGATGATGAATTCCGAGATTGGAACGTTCAATCGCTTCTTGCGAGGTCTTGGGTTTGATGGCGTGTTATGGTTGTCTGATCCGGAGAACGCGCTTTATTCGATCGCTGTCGTCGAGGTGTGGAAGCAGTTTGGCTACAACGTTGTCATCTACGCAGCCGGGTTACAGGCGATCCCCTCGGAGTATTATGAGGCTGCGCGCATCGATGGGGCAGGGCCGTCAAAACGGTTTTGGGACATCACATTTCCACTTGTGATGCCGACCACTTTCTTCCTCCTGATCCTGTCGGTGATCAACGGATTTCAGGTCTACACTTTTGTGGAGGTAATGACTGAAGGCGGCCCGGCACGGGCAACCGAAGTCATCTTGTTTTACTTGGTGCGGGTGGGCTTTGATAACGCCAATGTCGGGCTTGGTTCGGCGGTTGCACTTTTCCTTTTTGTGCTGCTGATGGGCCTGACGCTCCTGAAAATGTCCACCATCGGAAAGCGGGTCGCCTATGGCTACGATTGACGCTGGTCATGGCGACGCAACCGCTCTCCCGGCATCCGAGGCGAGGACTTTCCAACTGGTTGCCTGGCTTGACGGTTTTCGCCTGGCATTCTTGATTGCTTTGACGTTGATCGTGCTTGGGCCGCTGGTGCAGATTTTGCTGATCTCGACGCTGGATACCGTCGAGGTCGTGCAGGACGACTGGGTGCTGTGGCCGCCAAACCTGGACTCCTTCGTGCGTGCCTGGACCGGCGTTCCGTTCCCGCGTTACTTTTTGAACTCCCTCATCATCACGCTTGCTGTGACCGTTGGATCGACGATTACGGCTGTTATGGCGGCATATGTTTTTTCGCGGGCCGTGTTTCCGGGGCGGGACGTGTTGTTTCTGCTCGTGCTCGGCACACTCATGATCCCCAACCATGTCACGTTGATCCCGAACTATCTGACGTTTGCGCACTTCCGGATGTTGGACACGTTTGTCGCGCTCATCCTGCCGTTTCTGGCGTCCGGATTTTCTGTCTTCTTCCTTCGCCAATTCATGATGGGCATTCCCAAAAGCCTTGATGAGGCCGCAGTTCTCGATGGTGCCGGACGGTGGAAGATCCTTTGGACGATCATCGTGCCGCTGTCATGGCCCGCCATAGTGGTCGTAAGCCTGTTTGCGTTCATGAGTTCGTGGAATGAGTTTATCTGGCCGCTGCTTGCGACCACATCGGAAGATATGCGCACTGTGCAAGTGGGTCTTCGCTACCTCCTGCGTGACGAGGGCACGGCGTCCATTCCCGATTGGCCGCTGGTCATGGCGGGCACTATGATCACACTGGCGCCGCTGCTCGTCGTTTATGTCGTCGCTGAACGCCATCTCATTCGCGGTATCACCATGGGCAGTTTCCGATGACTGAGATCGCTTCGCACAGGGGCGGTGCCGCGCTCTGGCCAGAAAACTCCGAAATTGCCTTCCGCAATACGCTGAACCTGGATGTCGAGCAGATCGAATTTGATGTGCAGTTGTCTGCCGATGGCGTGCCGGTGATTTTCCATGACGCCACGCTTGATCGTGTCACCAACGGAACCGGCCCGGTTGGCGCCAAGACACTCGACGAGCTCAAGGCGGTTGCCATCTTCAATCACGGCGGCCAAATCATGACGCTGGAAGAGGGCCTTACGATCCTCGCCCCGTCCGACATTATCGCGCGCTGTGAGATCAAACCGGGCGTCGACATGCGGCCCTATCCTGGATTGATCGACAAAACACTTGACACGTTTCAGCGCATGGGCCTGATCGAACGCACCGTCATCACCAGCTTTCATTTGCCGACGATCGCCGATGTGGCAGCGCGCGACATCGCGCTTCGAGATCGCATTTGGCTGGTTTCCGAACAAATGATCCGCCTGACGTCACCGCAGCACGTTGCGATGCTCGCTCGTGACGCCGCCATTACGCATATCGCGCCGCATCACCGCACTTTGCGAGATGGTGTGCTCGAAGCGCTGCGTGAGGAGGGGCTGACGGTCGGCGCTTTTGCAGTTCTGGAGGACGACGCCATTCAATGGGCGTTGGACAACGGTCTGTCCGTATTCACCACTGATCGGCCGGACGCGGCGGTGCGATTGCGCGCGGCGTAACGATGTCGTTTTACCCCAGCGCCTTCACGCCTGGCAGTTCCTTGCCTTCCATCCACTCCAAAAACGCGCCACCGGCGGTGGAGATGTATGTGAAGTCGTTGGCAACCCCGGCTTGGTTGAGCGCCGATACGGTGTCGCCGCCACCTGCGACTGAGATGAGCTTTCCGGCTTTGGTCAGTTCAGCCGCTTTCTGGGCGGTCGCAACTGTTGCGGTGTCAAATGGTGGCATTTCAAAAACGCCGAAGGGGCCGTTCCAGATCAGGGTTTTGAGGGTTTCAAATTCTGCGATCACATTGGCGACCGATGCATCGCCCGCATCCAGCGACATCTGATTGTCGGCGAGACTGGTGCCGGGCGCGAAATCAATGCTCTCGCTTGGTGCACCGGCTTCGAACTTGGTGGTCACGCGTCCATCAAGCGGGAGCACAATCTTGCAGCCGCTTTTCTCGGCCGCCGCCATGATCGCACGCGCCTTGTCGTGCATGTCGGCTTCCTGCAGCGAATCGCCCATGCCGACGCCATTGGCCGCCTGAAATGTGTTGGCCATGCCGCCACCGACCATCAGGACGTCCACCTTGGTAACCAGGTTTTCCAGCAGATCGATCTTGGTGGAGACCTTCGCGCCGCCGACGATGGCGCCGACGGGGCGTTGCGGCGTTCCAAGCGCTGCACCCAGCGCTTCAAGCTCCGCCTGCATGGTGCGCCCGGCATAGGCGGGTAACAGTCTTGCAATACCCTCGGTTGACGCATGCGCCCGGTGGGCTGCAGAAAATGCGTCGTTGACATAAATGTCGCCATTGGCAGCCAGTGCCTTGGCGAGGTCCGGGTCGTTCTTTTCTTCGCCGGGATGAAAGCGCGTGTTTTCCATGAGCAGTATATCGCCATCGGCCATTTTGGCGACTTCGGCGGCGGCCTCATCGCCGATACAAGCCGGTGCAAAATGCACATGGTGATCGAGTGCCTGTTCCAGCGGTTGTGCCACTGGGCGTAGGCTCATCTCCGGAACCACCTGCCCTTTGGGACGGCCAAAATGGGCCAGAAGGATGACCTTTGCACCCTTGCTCGACAGTTCGCGAATGGTCGGCGAAATACGGTCGATGCGGGTGGTGTCTGTCACCACGCCATCGGCCATTGGAACATTCAAATCGACACGCACAAGGACGCGTTTGCCGGAAATTTCGGTGAGGTCGTCGAGGGTTTTGAAGGTCATGGTTGGGCCCGTCAGAACATGGAGTTGGCTGTTGCGGCGATGTATTCCAGTTCCGCCGCCGTTGAAACCCTGCCCAACGCTTCATTGCGTTTTGGATAGCGGCCAAACCGTTCGATGACGTCTCGGTGGCGCTCCTCGAACTCAAGCGCTTTTTCGCTCACGGTCGCATAAAGCCGCATGGCCTCTTCGTGGATGATCAGGCTTTCGGAATGCATGTATGGCATGAACAGGAAGTGGCGTTCATCCTCCCCCAAGGCCTGATCCAATCGGAGTGCAACGGCCTCCTGCGCCAGGGCGAGTGCGAGCGCATCATTGGCGAAGGCGCGCCCTGAGTTTCGGTAGAGTTGGCGCGAAAACTGATCGAGCACGATCATCTCGGCGACACGGCCTTTTGGCGTCGTGCGCCATTGCCAGAGTTCCGACCTCTCCGCCCGCTGCAGCGTTTTGGCGAAACGAATGCGCACCTCGGCGTCGAATGCGCCCGAGGCTGACCACCACTCGTCTTTGCCGTTCTCGACAA
>JBCBHR010000134.1:0-2540 GCA_038525365.1 Pseudomonadota bacterium
GGTCACTTTGCGCAAAGCCGGTGATACGCTGTTCGCATTTGACTCCAATTATCGGACACAGCTTTGGCCGGACGAAGACACCGCAAGAGCCACCATCAGCGCCTTTTGGGACATCGCGGACATTGCGCTACCATCCATCGACGACGAGATGGCGCTTCGCGGTCAGGCAGACGAAAAGCCCGTGATTGATTGGTTCAGCGCCCGGTCATGGACAGCATGTGCGATCAAACGTGGCGCGCGTGGCCCGCTATCGCCGACGTTGGAAACGGGGCGCCATCCAGACTTCCCACCCGCTCAAACCGTCGTGGATACAACGTCTGCCGGAGATGCGTTCAACGGCGCATTTCTTGCAGCGTTCTCTCGCGGCGAACCAATCGCCAACTGCCTCAGCGCAGGCCACAAGCTCGCTTCAATTGTCGTCGGTCATCGCGGCGCGATCATCTGAAAATTCTGGGGTGGCTGGCCGTCAACGACACCGGCGCGATCAGGTCTTGAGCACGATTTTTGGGGCCATGGCTTGGCCCGCGGCTATCTTGGCAAACGACGCTGCGCCATCACTGAGCGGGGCCGTCTCAAACCAATCAAGCGAACCGAGTGATCCGTCAAAGATCGCCTGAGAGGTCGCGCGAAAATCGGCATGCGTATACGTATAGGTGCCAATGAACTGCACTTCTTGAAGCGTCATGCGGCGCACATCCAGCCCGCCGTCGCGGTCACCAAGCCCGATATGCACGATCACGCCACCGGGCATAACGACAGACGACGCAAGCGCCCGCGTCGCCGAAAGCCCAACGCCGTCCAAGACCAGCCCAAACGCACCGATGCGATCTGAGACGTCAGCGACAACCGGCAGGCCGGTGGTTTCCGCGATACGCGCACGGCGACCGTCATTGGGTTCGCACAGCGTGATATCGGTGAGGCCAGCCGCCCGTGCGGCAAGGGCCGCCCCCAGACCAATCGCTCCGCCACCAATGGCAAGCGCTGGCATGGCACGCAGCGAAGGATGCAAAGCCTCCAGCCCGACGCGCACGCCATGCCAGCCGCAGGCCAAGGGTTCGGCAAGAGCGGCCTTTTCCAACGCTACGTGATCGGGAACTTCAACGATATTCGAAGTCGGAATGACCGCGCGTTCGGCAAAGCCGCCTTGGCGTGGCGGCATGGAGAGGATCTGCCGCGTTTGGCAAAGATTTTCGCGCCCTGCGCGGCAATGGATGCAAGTGCCGCAACTGACCAGCGGGTTGATCGTCACACGCTGGCCCGCAAGGTCGCCAGTCTCGACAACGCCCGCGATCTCATGGCCCAGAACCAACGGCGCAGGACGGCGCTCGTCATGGCCAGCCCAGGCGTGCATATCCGAGCCGCAAATGCCGCAGCAATCGACTGCCACAAGCGCTTCACCATCGCGCGGTTCAGGATCAGCAAATGTGCCGAACTCGAGGTGCTTAGGTCCCGTGTAGACAAGCGCTTTCATTTCGCGGTGAACCCGCCGTCCACGCCGATCACTTGTCCCGTGACGTAACCACAGGCGTCGCTTGCAAAAAATAAAACCGGCCCATCGAGGTCGGCCATTTCACCATTGCGTCCGATGCAGGTTTGCTTGGCATTTGCGTCCGCCTTGTTTGCATCTAAAAACACGGGGCCTGTCAGTTCGGTGGGAAAGAAGCCCGGCGCAATTGCGTTTGCGATGATGCCATCGGCGGACCACGCTTCGGCCATGGCACGGGTCAATTGCACGACGCCGCCCTTTGACGCGCCATAGGCAATGCCGCTTGCAAAGGCGCGCGTGCTTTGCAGCGACGCGAAATTGATGATCCGGCCCCAACCCTTCTCGCGCATGCCATCGACAAGCGCCTGCGCGAGGAAGAACGGCACTCGCAGGTTCAAATCGAGCGTCGTGTCCCAGCCGTCCGGGGTCACATCGTTTGCGTGTTGGCGAAGGTTCACCCCAGCCGCGTTCACGACAATGTCCGGCGGGCCAAATGCGTCAGTTGCGTCTTTTGCAACCCGCGCGATTTCCCCGTCGCCGCCCAGCAAATCAGCTTCCAGTGCGGTGGCGCGATCGCCCCCCACCTCGGCCTGCCAATCGCGCAATGCATCACCACGCCGGGCGACGCCGACGACCTTTGCGCCGTGACGCGCGAGGAGTGTTGCGCAATGAAGGCCTATCCCGGAGCTTGCGCCGGTGACCAGCGCGACATGACCGGACAAATCAGCACTGAACGCGGCCACGTCATCCGTCCTCAGTGGCGGACAGATCGAAATTCTCTCCCGGGAAATACTTGGCGAGGCGCACGTCCGATGTGCGAGCATGGCCTTCCATGCCCTCAAGCCGCGAGATGCGCGCGCTGGCAATCGACACGTCACGCGCTGCATCACGTGTGGCGCGCTGCCATGTGACGATTTTCAGAAATTTGTGCACCGATAGCCCACCGGTATAACGCGCCGCACCCGATGTCGGCAGCACATGGTTCGGGCCGGACGCCTTGTCGCCATAGGCGACCGTCGTCTCCTCGCCGAGGAACAGCGAGCCATAGCATTTC
>JBCBHR010000134.1:2550-5824 GCA_038525365.1 Pseudomonadota bacterium
CAGGTTTTCGAGCCACCAATCGAGATCGTCTGCCTGCACGGTGAGGTGCTCCGGCGCATAATCATCAGACGTCGCCGCCATCTCTTCACGATCATCGCAAACAATCACCTCCGCATAGTCACGCCATGCGGCAGCGGCGTTGTCCCGGTTCAAATCCGGCAAGGCGTCTATCAGCCCGGGCACGATCTCAATGACCCGCTCAGCAAGCGGTCTATGATCGGTGACAAGCCAGACCGGTGAATTGTAGCCATGTTCCGCCTGTCCCACGAGGTCACTGGCAACGATGTCGGGATCGGCGGTCGCATCGGCCAGAATGAGGCTATCTGTCGGCCCTGCAAACATGTCGATACCGACACGCCCGAACAGAATGCGTTTGGCTTCCGCGACAAACTGATTGCCGGGCCCGACAATAATGTCCGCCTCTGGCAGGCCAAAGAGCCCAAACGTCATCGACGCAACACCCTGAACGCCACCGATGGCGAGGATGTTGTCCGCGCCGCACAGATGCGCTGTGTAGATGATGGCTGGATGAATGCCGACGCCGGGCCGTGGCGGTGAGCAGACAGAAATCGTATCACAGCCCGCGACCTTCGCCGTCGTCACGGTCATGATCGCAGACGCAATGTGGCTGTAACGCCCGCCGGGCACGTAGCAACCAGCCGCGCGCACCGGGATCGCCTTTTGCCCCGCAACGAAGCCCGGTCGCAGTTCAGTGGAAAAATCCGTCAGGCTCGCCAATTGCGCTTCGGCGAACCGCTTCACATTGTCGTGGGCGAGCCGGATGTCGGCTTTCAGCTTTTCCGGAATTTTGGCGGCGGCGGCCTCAATTTCATCCGAGGTGAGGACGATGTTGCCCTCATACTCGTCAAACTTGGCCGCATACTCACGGGCGGCAGCTTCACCGCCCGCTTCAATGTCATTCAAGATACCCTGAACGATCTGATGGGTTTCGCCAGAATCCGATTGAGCCGTGCGCTCGGCCTTTTTCAGGTATTCGCGTGCCACCGCACCACCTCATCAATTGCCATACAGATATCGCGGCAACCATGTCGCGATGCTTGGGACGAAGAACACGATGGCAAGACCAATCAGCTGTATGACCATGAACTGCATCATGCCGAAATAGATGTCCTTCAAATCCCACTCCGGCACAACGCCTTTGAGGAAATAAGCCGATAGCGCCACGGGCGGACTGAGCCATGCCGTCTGCAGGCAAACCGCCACAAGGATCGCAAACCACAGCATGTCCACATCAAGCGCCTGCAAAACCGGATACAGGATCGGCAGGATGATCAGCACGATCGGCACCCATTCGAGCGGCCAGCCGAGGATGAACACCAGCGCAAGGATCATGATCACGATCCAACCGGCTGACAGATCGAGTGTCAACATGATGTCGGTCAGCATCTGCGGTGTGCCAAGCCGCGAGAACACCGCGCCGAAAAAGTTGGACGCCGCAACAAGGAAAAGAATGAGAACGGAGATCTCAAGCGTCTTGCGCAGTGCAGAATAGGTGGTCGCCCACGAGAGTTTGCCATAGGCGAGGCAAAGCAGCACCGAGCCAAACGCGCCCATGCCCGCGCCTTCTGTCGGCGTTGCCCAACCGGCAAGAATTGAGCCCATCGCAAAGGCGATCAGGACGGCGGGTGGAACGAGGCCAAGGAAGAACTCACGATACACATGAGACCGGTCGTCGGGGATCATGTGCTCGGGAAGCGCTGGACCCAGCTCAGGGTTCAACCAGCAGCGACCGACCGCGTAGATCAGGTACAACGCCGCCATCATGATGCCTGGCAAAATGGCCGCGGCGAAAAGATCCGTAACCGGGATTTCAAGCACCGGCCCCATGACAACCAGCATGATCGAAGGCGGGATGAGAATGCCGAGCGTGCCACCGGCGGTGATTGTGCCAGCCGCCAGACGGACATCGTAACCGGACCGGTTCATGGTCGTTGCAGCCATGATACCCAGAATGGTGACCGACGCACCAACGATGCCGGTTGCTGCGCCGAAGATCACCGAGACGAACAGCACGGCGATGAAGAGCGACCCCCTCATCCGCGCAAGCATGAGCTGCACGGCTGAGAACAGCCGCTCCATCAGCCCCGCCTGCTCCATCATAAAGCCCATGAAGACAAACAGCGGCACCGCGGCCAACGTCTGCTCCATCATCGAGCCATAGATCTGGAGGTTCATCAGGAAGATGGTGAGCTTAATGCCAAAACCCCACGCGCCGAAGAAGACGCCAAGGAAAATCAGGGTGAACGAAATCGGGAAGCCAACGAAGATGGCAAAAAGCATTGCCGCGATCATCAGCACACCGATCATCTCCGGCGAAAAGTTCGGCAGGAGATCGAAAAAAGCTTGAGCGAGATCCAGCATCAGACAGGCCACTTCCCGCGGGTGGCCGCGTACCAGGATTTCAGGATTTCGGAGATGCCCTGGATCAGAAGCAGGAACACGCCAGCTGCGAGCGCAGTTTTCACAGGCCAGACGATCGGCGCCCACGTGCTGTCACCGGCGCGCTCGCCCTGCATGATCGACTTCATCGCAAACTCGTAGCTCGCAAAGAACAGGAACAGCATGGAGGGCAGAAACAGCACGATGTACAGGACGAGATCGATGCGCCCCTGCACGCGGTCCGAAAACAGCCGGTAGAGAAAATCGGCGCGAATGTGCAGCCCGTGCATCAGACCGTAGGCGGCGCCGAGCATGAACATCATGCCGTAAAACATGCGTGAGATATCGAAGGCCCAGAGCGTCGGCGCGATGAACAGTTTGCGCGCGACAACCTCATAGACCATCGCAATCATAATCGGCACGACCAGCAGGCAGACTATTTTGCCCGACCAGTCAGAAATCAGATCAATGGTGTGGATGATCACTTTGTGGATCGGGTTCATGTCGTCTGGAAGCTTGGCTTCCGGTCCGGCACGACGTTCGGCGAGCAGTTCGTCGCCGATCTCCATGACTTCGTCTTCGTTGTGCGCCACGACACCCTCCCCGATGCGGTGTGACCGTCTTCAGTCTTGTCGTTATTTTTTGAAAAGTACGCCCGTCCGCTCACCCAATGGAGCGGACGGGCTGAGTGTCTTACTTCAGCGTATCAGCAAACGCCCGGCCGAGATTGGCGTTTGACGTTTGTGCGCCAGCCCAGAAAGGGACTGCGACCTTCGCGAAGTCTTTTTGGCTCTGCCAAACTTCGGCGAAGAACTCGTTTTCTTCCGCGTTCTTCTCAAGTGCAGCGCGCGCTGCTGCCATGTACTCGGTGAAG
>JBCBHR010000135.1:0-5813 GCA_038525365.1 Pseudomonadota bacterium
GTCGATGCCGCGCTTTCTTCGCGCACAACCGTGCAATTGACGCCCTTTGAACAGCCGGAAAGCAGCGGCCGCGCTGTGGTTTCGGCCAACGCCCGTCCCGCTCGCAATTTCTCCAACGAACGCGCCGACAAGAATGCCAACGTGTTTGAGGCCGCCGCGCGCTATCTCTCGGATCTGCGCGTTGAGGGAAACCGGGTTGTCCTGACGGGCTGGTCTGAGGGCTCGCTGCAGCGCCTTGTTCAAATCCTCGGCGAGCACGAATTGGGCGGCATCGAAACAGCGGGCGATATCCAGTCGCTGTCCGCATTGCCCGCAAACAAGATCGGCTGTGTCGTCCTCAATATCGAGCACGGCTTCACCGTTAATGGGACAGCGCTTGTCGCCGAACAGGATATACTCGGCGACCGAATGGTGCGTCGGCGCAAGAAAAAGCGGGCGTCAAACTTCATCGCCGAAGTCGCCGCAATCGCACCGGGCGACGTCATCGTGCATGTGGAGCATGGCATCGGTCGGTTTGAGGGCCTGCGAACGATTGAGGCGGCTGGCGCGCCGCATGATTGTCTTGAAATCCACTATGCCGGTGAGAACAGACTGTTCTTACCCGTTGAAAATATTGAGCTTTTGTCTCGCTATGGCGGTGACGGTGTTGAGGTTCAACTTGATCGCCTCGGCGGCGGCGGATGGCAGGCACGCAAAGCCAAGCTCAAAAAACGTCTCCTCGACATGGCCGATCAGCTCATCCGGATTGCCGCCGAACGGCACATGCGGGAAGCACCCGCCATGGCTGCGCCTGAGGGTCTAACCGACGAGTTTGCCGCCCGCTTCCCCTATGAGGAGACCGACGATCAAATGGCGGCCATTGAAGCCGTCGCCGGTGATTTAACCGAAGGCAAGCCGATGGATCGGCTGGTCTGTGGCGACGTCGGTTTCGGCAAAACCGAAGTCGCGCTGCGTGCCGCATTCTTGGCAGCGATGACCGGCTTTCAGGTGGCCGTGGTGGTTCCAACCACACTGCTCGCGCGACAGCATTTCAATTCATTCCGCGAGCGCTTCAAAGGTCTGCCGATCAACATTGCGCACGCCTCACGCCTTGCAGGCCCCAAGGCGCTGGCCGCTGCCAAGGCAGGGATCGCAGATGGCAGTGTGGACATTGTCGTTGGTACTCACGCGCTTTTGGCAAAGGCGATCAGTTTCAAAGACCTTGGCCTGCTGATCGTCGATGAGGAGCAGCGCTTTGGGGTCAAGCACAAGGAACGGCTCAAAGAAATCAAGTCCGATGTGCATGTGCTGACATTGTCGGCAACGCCCATCCCGCGCACGCTGCAACTGGCTCTGACGGGCGTGCGCGAACTCTCGCTGATTACCACGCCGCCGGTGGATCGCCTTGCGGTGCGGACATTCGTATCCCCCTTTGATCCGCTGATCATTCGCGAAACGCTGCTGCGTGAGCGCTACCGTGGCGGACAGAGCTTCTATGTCTGTCCACGCGTATCAGACCTCGGCGAGGTAAAGGCGTTTCTCGATGAAACCGTTCCGGAACTGCGGGTCGCCACTGCCCATGGCCAAATGGCACCCAGTGAACTCGAAGACATCATGAACGCATTCTACGACGGCAATTACGATGTGTTGCTGTCGACCACGATTGTTGAGTCAGGGCTCGACATTCCAACGGCCAACACACTCATAGTGCACCGCGCCGACATGTTCGGCCTTGCACAACTCTACCAGCTACGAGGCCGCGTTGGTCGGTCAAAAGTGCGCGCCTATGCGCTCTTCACGCTGCCAGCCAACAAGACGTTGACCAAAACCGCAGAGCGCCGCCTGAAGGTACTACAATCGCTTGATACCCTTGGAGCAGGCTTCCAACTGGCAAGCCACGACCTCGACATTCGCGGCGCCGGCAACCTATTGGGCGAAGAACAGTCCGGCCACATAAAGGAAGTCGGCTTCGAGCTTTATCAGCAAATGCTTGAAGAAGCCGTAGCCGAGGTCAAAGGCATTGAACACGAGCAGTCAAACGACTGGTCACCTCAGATCAATGTCGGCACGCCGGTGATGATCCCGGAATCCTATGTCGGCGATCTCGCCTTGCGGCTGCAGCTCTATCGGCGTCTGGGCGACTTTGAAGAAGTGGACGACATCAATGCGTTTGGCGCTGAATTGGTCGACCGGTTTGGCCCCTTGCCAGATGAAGTCGAACACCTTTTGAAGATCGTCTACATCAAGGCGCTGTGCCGCAAAGCCAATGTCGAGAAACTGGATGCCGGGCCGAAAGGCGCGGTCATCACATTCCGCGATCAAAATTTCCCGAACCCCGCAGGACTGGTAAAGCTGATCGGGGAACAGGGAAGCCTTGCCAAGATACGTCCCGACCAATCCGTCGTCTTTGCCCGTGATTGGCCAAACGCAGAAAAGCGTCTGCAGGGCGCTGCGATGCTGATGACCAAGCTGGTGCACATCGCCCACGAGGTGAGACAGGCGGCAGCCTGACAAAAAAGCCTGCCACAGAAACAAAAAAAGCCCGGCACGACGACCGGGCATTTTTTGTCATAATACGCTGGATCAGTTGCCTTGCTTGGCTTTCTCTTGCTCAGCTTTGAGCTTCTCCTGAAACTCTTCGCGGCGCTTTTCAATCTCAGCCTGCAACTCCTGCTGGCGTGTTTGCAGTTCGGAAGCCTGCAGCGGCTCACCATCAAACGCGGCCGTGAAGCCGCTCAGCGTCACGTCGATCGGATTGCGCTGCTGTTGGAAATTCACAGTTGTCAGCCGCATGGAACCACCGCGCTTCATTGCACTCACCAATTCGTCAGTCAGCGGAGCCTCGGCAATGCAGCGATCCGGCAGGCAAATAGCATAGTTGATGCGACGCGCTTCGCCACCATCGATTTGCAGCGCAACGCCTGCGGGGATCACACGGCCCGTCGGCACGGCGACCTGAAACAGGCGACGTGTGTCTTTGCCCGTGATTTGGATGAGATTGACCGCCGTCAGAAGCTGGCCTGTCTGTGCCGTGCGGATGTTCTGCACGTTGCAGATATCATTGTCGGCTTGTTTGGAGCAGACCTTGAACCATTCGCCGCGCGGCAGGTTTTCGGCTTGTTGAGCTGATGCATTCGCCGTGAGGCCGAGGGCCATGCCAAGCGCCAGTGCGGCAGTTTTGAAAACGGATATGTTCATTATTCTGACGGTTCCCTGTCACGATCTGATTTCTGGGGCGGCGTTGCCGGAAAATTGAGGCCGCAGCGTGACCCCACTAACGCGCGGCTATAAACGGTGCGGAGTGATTTGTCAGCCATTGCGCATGCGGCTTTTGGTTGTGAGACTGGATAACCATGCGTCCTTCGGCCCTTGATCCCCTATTTGCGACTGTCACTACACTTGAGGGTGTTGGCCCAAAGACCGGCGCAGCCATGGGGCCGCTTTTGGGCGCACCGCCCGGCCAGGATGTGCCACGAATCGTATCGCTGGTGCTCCACATTCCGCACGCCATCATTGATCGCACCAAACGCCCCGGCATCACCTTTGCTGTGCCGGGCGAAATTGTGACGCTGAACTTGCGGATCGATCGGCATGAAGCACCGCCGCGTGGGCCATCTCGCGTGCCCTATCGTGTCTATGGTCATGACGAGACCGGCGAGATCGCGCTGACCTTCTTCCGTGCCCATGGCAACTGGCTGGAGCGCACACTGCCTGTAGGCGATCAGGTAATCGTTTCGGGGCGCGTTGAGTGGTTCAACGGTCGTGCTTCGATGGTACACCCGGATCATATGGTGTTGGAAAGCGACGCGGATGCTTTGCCGCTGATCGAGCCGGTCTATCCAATGGCGGCTGGCGTGTCGGGCAAGCTTTTGCATCGCGCAGCCCGCCAAGCCGTGCAACGCGTTCCGGACCTGCCGGAGTGGATTGATCCGGCCTATTGCGCCCGTGCGCAGCTACCGTCGTTCAACGCCGCTTTGAGCGCACTGCACGATCCGAACGAGGCCACTGTTGTCGAACCGACATCAAAGCCACGTCTGCGCTTGGCCTATGACGAATTTCTTGCCAACCAGCTGGCCCTTGCGCTCATGCGCCAGCGCGTGACGAAGGCCTCGGGCCGAGCACACGTCGGGACGGGTGCGCACCAAAAAGCAATACGCGCCGCCTTCGGCTATGGGCTGACCGGGGCGCAAGAGCGCGCATTGGCGGATATCTCGGAAGACATGGCCGCGCCTGATCGGATGCTGCGGTTGTTGCAAGGCGATGTTGGCTCCGGCAAGACCATCGTAGCGCTCATCGCCATGGCGCAGGCTGTGGAAGCGGGAACCCAAGCGGCCCTCATGGCGCCCACCGAAGTGCTCGCGCGCCAGCATTTCGCAACCATTGCCCCTTTGGCAGAGGCTGCCGGATTGCGCATCGAAGTGCTGACCGGCAAGGACACAGCCGCACAAAAGCGGGCGAAACGTGAAGCATTAGCCAATGGCAGTATCGACATCGCCATCGGAACTCATGCGCTTTTTCAAGAGGGCGTGGACTTCCGCGACCTTGGCTTGGCGGTTATCGATGAGCAGCACCGCTTCGGCGTTCACCAACGGCTCCTGCTCGCCTCCAAAGGGCAGCGGCCGGACATGCTGGTCATGACGGCAACGCCCATACCGCGCACGTTGGTGTTAACGCTCTATGGCGACATGGAAGTCTCAAAGCTTGATGAAAAGCCCGCAGGCCGCCAGCCAATCAAGACTGTGCCTCTGGCGCGCGCAAAACTGCCTGCCCTGATCAGCCGCGTCGAAGCCGCGGTGGCGAAAGGCGAAAAAGTCTATTGGATCTGCCCGCTGGTTGAGGAAAACGAGGACCTTGGCCTCACCTCCGCAGAAGAACGCCACACATCCTTGGCCGAACGGTTCGGCGCGCAAGTCGGGCTGGTACATGGCCGGATGACGCCGGCGCAAAAGGATGACGCGATGTCCGCGTTCAAGACGGGTGACACGCGTATTCTCGTCGCAACGACCGTCATTGAGGTGGGGATCGATGTACCCGACGCGACCATCATCATCATCGAGCACGCCGAGCGCTTTGGCTTGGCGCAGCTGCACCAATTGCGTGGCCGTGTCGGACGTGGCGACAAACCTTCATCCTGCGTGCTGCTGCATGGTGACGAACTCAGCGACACGGCAACGCAAAGACTGACGGTCATGCGCGACACGGACGATGGTTTCGTCATCGCGGAAAAGGACTTGAAACTGCGCGGCCAGGGCGAAGTGCTTGGCACGCGGCAGTCGGGCGTCGGCGCGTTTCGGCTGGGCGACATCGGTGTTCACGCGGATATCATGCAAATCGCACGCGACGATGCCCGCTTGGTCATGGAGACCGACCCGCAATTGACTTCGCCGCGCGGCGCGGCTCTGCGCATGCTGCTTTATCTGTTTGAGCGCGACGCTGCGATCAAGCTCTTGCAGGCCGGTTAGCTCTTGGCCTCTTGCCTTGCCGCTTTCATTGCGGCGATGCGGGCACGCAAGCGGGCGGCGAGACCCGGCTTATTGGCTTGGCGCGCGCGCCCGATTGCCAATGCGTCCTCCGGCACATCCTCGGTCACGACACTTCCCGACCCAATATAGGCCCCGTCGCCGAGTATAACGGGCGCGACCAATGATGAGTTTGAGCCGACGAAAACATTTTTGCCGATGGTGGTCTTGTGCTTGTTGGCGCCATCGTAGTTGCAGGTGATTGTCCCCGCCCCGACATTCGATTTCTCACCGACGTGGGCGTCGCCGATATAGGTCAAGTGGTTGACTTTGGCGCCATCGTCGATGCGTGCGTTCTTGATCTCGCAGAAATTG
>JBCBHR010000136.1:0-5799 GCA_038525365.1 Pseudomonadota bacterium
CACCATCATCGATGCCGTCCACCGGCTCCAGCCGAACATCGATGCCGGGCAGGATGCGGCCAACAGTGCCGGGCCGCGTATGCGTCGTCGAGTTGACCGCGACGACCGGTGCCGCCTCAGTCATGCCAAACCCTTCAAGGATCCAGCATCCAAAGCGCTTCATGTAGGTTTCTGCGGTCTCGCGTTTGACGGCCTCTGCACCGGCGACCACGAAGCGGAGGCTTTCAAAGTCTGTGTCCTTGGCGGTGCGCGCATAGCCATTCAGGAACGTGTCAGTGCCAAACATGATTGTTGGCTTCACCTTCGCCGCCACCGCCGGGATCAGCTTGTAGTGCAGTGGTGAAGGATAGAGGAAGAGCTTCACACCGTAAAAGAGAGGCAGGATTGTTCCACCGGTCAGACCGAACGAATGAAACACCGGCAGCACGTTGAAGAGGCAATCTTCCACCGAAATGTCCACCCGGGCTTCCGATTGCGCAGCGTTGACGTGCATGTTGCGGTGCGAAAGCACCACGCCCTTTGGCGTGCCCTCCGAGCCGGAGGTGTAAAGGATGACAGCGGGCTTTTCGGCATCGACGGCAACGATTGGTTTTCGCCACAGCAACGCCGCTGAAAGCTTTTCCACAGTCGTAATCGTTTCACGCAATTCATCCAGCCAAACGATGCGCGTGCCGTGCGCCTCAAGAGCATCGATCACCGGTTGGAGATCTGCTTTTTCGATGAATGCGCGCGACGACAGCACGGTCTTCACGCCGCCGGTGTCGACGGCGGAGACCACATTGGCGGGCCCGGCCGTGTAGTTCAGCATCGCCGCAACGCGACCGACCGATTGCAGCCCAAAGAACGATACGACCGCGCCATTGGCGTTTGGGAGGAGAATGCCGACCGCTTCGCCGGGCGCAGACATTCCCGCAAAGCGCTTGCCGAGAACCCGCGCGCCGATTAGCGCCCGCTTGAAGGTCAGCGTGCCCGTTACCGTATCTTCCAGGATGACGCGGCTTGGCCCGTAGGTCAGGGCGGCGTTGACCAGTGCTTTGAAGAGGCCGACGGAAAAGTCCGTGGTCTCCATGCGCGTTTGCGCCATGCGGTCGAAAAGCGCGTTGGCCGGAGACGAAAATTCGCGCCCCCGCGCCTCGATGAGCGCATTCATGTCCATGGCGGGCAGTGCGTGGATGGAGAGCTCGGGGAACCGTTGGCGTGGTGCCTTGCTGGCGGGCGTAAAAGACGAGGGCAGGAAGCGGGCGTTGCGGATATGGATCGGCTCGATGCGTGCACCCGCCATGCGCGCGAGAAGCGTAATTGCGCGATAGAGGCGGAATGTCTTGGCATCAGGTTCCACACCGGCGGGAAAATATACCGCCAACCGCCCGCCGCCCTTCAGATGCCGCACAAGCCTGCGGTTTGAGATCATCTTCTCTTTGTCGAACACGACAGTGCGCGCAAGGTCGCGGTACCAGCTTGTCGGCCAGTGCTGTGCGGACACAGGGTCAAGGACGTGAAGCGTGTCGTTGGGCAGCGCTGCCAAGCAAACTGCTGGATCGAGCTTCGATTGCTCTGAGATGGCGTAAATCACGGGCCCACAACGGCGCGATTGCGCCGAAAGCCCATGTGTGTCGATGCGAAACAGGGCTTTTAGCGGCGCAAGCGCCAACGCTTGTACCCACGTGATGCCAAGCTCACGCATCTCCAATAGTGCCAAAACGGCGAGGCCGAGCAACACTGTGCCCAAAGTGACGGCTATCACCAGCAGCATAAATCCCTCCCAAAACTCATGCCAAACGTCATGATAGCCGCGTTCGCCCCCGTGACAAGCCGCGTTTGATGATTGTCAACGCCTGTCGATAAGCCTCAAGTCACCGGTGACGGCAGCTGTGCTTCCACCCAACGGCCCGTCGGTACGTCATAAATCTGCCCAGTCTGGGTCACGTCCGATGCCACAAGTGGCACTATTCTGCGGGCGATCTCAGCCGCGGTCGCCAGTGCATTCACATCCTCGCCGGGCATCGCTTGAGCGCGCATATGTGTGCGCGTCGCGCCTGGATTGACGCAGTTGATCTTCATGCCGATCTTCGCGTTTTCCGCCGCCCAAACGCGCGCGAGACTCTCCAGCGCTGCCTTTGAGGCGGAGTATGCCGCCCAATAGGGCTTTGTCTTGTGGGCGACGCTGGACGAGACCATGACCACGCGCGCCGCATCCGACATGCGCAACAGCGGATCAAACGAGCGCATCAGCCGCCAATTTGCGGTCACATTGACCGCCATGACTTCCTCGAAGTCCTTTGGCCGCATCTGGCCGACGGGCGTAATTCCACCGAGCACGCCAGCGTTGGCGACAAGGATATCGAGCTTGCCGAAGCGCTCCGCGATCACGCCGCCAAGCCGGTCGATCCCGTCAAAGTCTTTCAGGTCAAGGGGCACGAGCGTTGCCTGACCGCCGACCGCCTTGATGTCATCGTCAAGCTCTTCAAGCCCGCCGACCGTGCGCGCAACAGCAATGACATGCGCGCCTGCCTCCGCCAACGTAAGCGCGATTTGTCGGCCTATGCCGCGTGACGCGCCGGTTACGAGCGCGAGGCGGCCGGAAAGATCGGGAAGGGCGGGCAGCGCGGGCGTATCAGTCATGGCAGGCGTGGGCTTGCGTCAGTTGCTGGATGCGAGAAGCGAAAGCTTGCGCACATTGGCAGTGCTGTCCTGATCGGTCAGCTCGGTCGGGTACTGGCCGGTGAAACAGGCATCACAAAATTGCGGACTGTCACCATCGCGCGTGGCTTCGCCCACCGCACGGTAGAGGCCATCAATGGTGAGGAATGCGAGTGAATCGACCCGGATGAAGTCTTTCATCTCTTCCACCGACATGCGCGAGGCAAGCAATTTGGTGCGCTCCGGCGTGTCGACGCCGTAATAGCATGACGACATGGTTGGCGGAGAGGCGATGCGCATGTGCACTTCCGATGCGCCCGCGTCGCGCACCATCTGCACGATCTTCTGGCTCGTCGTGCCACGCACGATGGAATCGTCCACCAACACGACCTTCTTACCCTTCAGGACTGCCGGGTTTGCGTTGTGCTTGAGGCGCACGCCCATATGGCGAATTGAATCGGTCGGCTGAATGAAGGTGCGGCCAACATAGTGATTGCGGATGATGCCGAGTTCAAACGGCAGGTTTGCCCCTTGCGCAAAGCCGACCGCTGCAGGCACACCGCTGTCTGGAACAGGCACGACTATGGCATCTTCGAGCCCGGCTTCACGCGCCAGTTCCTCGCCGATGCGCTTGCGTACATTATAGACGTTCTTGCCCTCGATGGAGCTGTCTGGCCGCGCGAAATAGACATATTCGAAAATGCAGAAGCGCGATTTACCCGTTTCGAAAGGAAAGTGACTTTCGATGCCCGACGTCGTCACGACAACCACTTCACCGGGCTTGACGTCGCGCACGAACCGCGCGCCCATGATGTCGAGCGCACACGTCTCTGATGCCAAAATGTATGCGCCATCCAAGTCACCCAGCACAAGCGGGCGAATGCCAAGGGGATCGCGACAGCCGATCATCTTTTTCGACGACAACGCGACCAGCGAAAACGCACCCTCCAACTGAAGGATTGCATCGCAAAAGCGCGAAAGAAGGTCGCGTTTTTCGCTCGTCGCCACCAGATGCAGGATGGTTTCCGTGTCTGACGTTGACGAGAACAGTGCGCCCTTGCGCTGCAGTTCGCGCTGGACGGTCAACGCGTTGGTAATGTTGCCATTGTGCGCGACCGCCAAACCGCCACCATCCAGCTCAGCAAAAAGCGGCTGGATGTTGCGCATGTTAGTCCCGCCGGTTGTCGCATATCGCGTATGCCCGATGGCGCGATTGCCGGGCATCCGGTCAATTACGGCTTGTTTGGTGAACGTATCGCCGATCAGCCCCGCATGGCGCTCGGTGTGGAATTGGTCGCCGTCAAAGGTAACGATCCCCGCCGCCTCCTGGCCACGGTGTTGAAGCGCGTGAAGACCAAGCGTTGCGTGCGATGCTGCGCTCTCGCGGCCGAAAATGCCGAAGACACCGCACTCATCGTGGAAATGATCGTCTGACATCAAGTCTCCGTGCCCGTGTCTTCGGGCCCAAGCACGCCGTCAAGGTCTTCTGGCAGCATGTTCACGAGGCTGTTGGCCACCGTGTCGAGGAATGGCTTCGACTTGGCCTCGTCGATCCACGGGATTTCGCGTTCGCCGATAAAAAAGTCCGCAAACCAGATGCCGACAGCGACCACGATCACGCCGCGCGCTGCGCCGAACACAAAGCCAAGCGAGCGATCCAGCGGACCGATCCGGCTGTCTACGATCATGTCCGCGATACGCATCGTGACCAGCGTCGCGATGATCAGCGTGATCAGGAATATCCCACCACCGGCGGCGAGCTGCGCGATCAGTTCGTTATCCACATATTGGGCCACCATCGGCGTCAAGCGCTGATAAAGGTAGAGCGCGGCAAACGCCGCAATAACCCATGACGCAATCGACAGGATTTCGCGCGAAAAGCCGCGCACCATGGCGAGCACCGCCGAAATCAGCGTCAAGGCAATGAAAATGCCGTCCAGAATAGTGATAGCCATGGATGGAAGACGTCCTTGGTCCCAAACATGTCACGCGCTGAAAACTGTCATCGGCGCGTCACGCCCTCAAATGTCGTCGGCCTCATAACGGAATTGCTGGCCACCGGCAATCTTTGCGACGAGTTCCACCAGATTTTCCAGTGGGCTGACCGAAATGCCGGTTTTTTCAAGCTCCGGCCCACCGCCGGGAACGAGCGCGGTCTCAAAGCCCAGCTTTTCGGCTTCTTTGAGCCGGTTGCCAGCATGCGGCACGGGCCGCAATGCGCCTGAGAGGCTGACTTCACCAAAATGCACCGATTTCTGCGGCAGTGGCTGCCCGGCAATGGACGACACCAAAGCGGCGGCCACAGCCATATCGGCGGCAGGTTCCGAAATGCGGAAACCGCCTGCCACGTTCAGATAGACATCGTGTTGGCCAAACCGGACGCCGCAATGGGCTTCCAACACGGCGATGACCATGGCAAGCCGCGATGTGTCCCAGCCGACGACCGCGCGGCGCGGTATGCCAAGGGAAGTCGGTGCCACAAGCGCCTGGATTTCCACAAGGATCGGGCGCGTGCCCTCCATGCCAGCAAAGACGGCTGCGCCCGGCGCATTGGCGGTTCGGTCGCCAAGGAAAAGCTCCGACGGATTGGGCACTTGGCGCAAACCTGTGGACATCATCTCAAAGACGCCGATCTCGTCGGTCGGGCCGAAGCGGTTTTTCAGGCCGCGCAGGATGCGATATTGATGCGCCCCGTCGCCTTCGAATTGCAAAACCGCGTCGACCATGTGTTCCACGACGCGTGGACCTGCGATGGAGCCCTCCTTGGTCACATGGCCGACCATGATGACAGCGGCACCGGTTTGCTTGGCGTAGCGGATCATGGCTTGGGCCGATGCGCGCACTTGCGTGACGGTTCCGGGCGTTGAGTCGACGCTGTCCGTCCAAAGCGTCTGAACGGAATCGAGCACCACGAGATCAGGGCGTTTGTCCATGGCGTCGAGCGTTGTGAGGATGTCTTCCACATTGGTTTCGGCGGCCAATTGGACAGCGGTGTTGTGCGCGCCGAGGCGCTGCGCCCGCAGCCGCACCTGCGCCACGGCCTCTTCACCGGACACATAGACGACTGAATGTCCCGCGCGAGCAAGCGCGGCTGCGGCCTGCATCAGAAGTGTGGATTTGCCAATGCCGGGCTCGCCGCCGAGCAGCAGCGCGGAGCCC
>JBCBHR010000137.1:0-5772 GCA_038525365.1 Pseudomonadota bacterium
TCCGCTCATTGCGCTCAGCGATCAAACGGCTGCCGTCAAGCGAGATTTCCAATGAGCCAATAACTTCCGGTTCGCGTTGTCCCCCATCGTCAAACACAATATCGACTTGGCCGGTCTGCAGGCCTTCAGTCTCATCAATCCGGCTGGAAGATAGGAAGAGCCCCCGATCGTCGCGGACGACCAATCCCACAACATCGGTGTCAATGAGGATGGCGTCGGCGACAAGTTCGACCTGCTCACGTGCCAAGTTCCACAAAGGGTCGGCCAGGACTTGGCTTTGGATTGCCAACACACGCTGCAGCTTGTCTTCCATCGCGCGCGCGGCCCGATCAGCCGAGATCCACTCAACCGCAGCGAAAACACTGGCGATCGCCAAGAGCACAAGCGGCGCAACGACCGCAAGAAACTTCATTCGAAGCGAGAAAACCCGCAAACGAAAATGTGACAAACTGCGTCCCCCAAAGCCCGGTCAACGTCTACTTGATGCGTTGACGAAAGGGAACGGATCGGTTGAAGTCAAATCCAATCTTACGAAAACTTGGCTGCTTAGTCGAGGAAACGGCTATACAAGCTCGGCGGGCAATGCTGCATCGCCCATGGGTACAATTGGGGAAAAGCATGAAAATTCTAGTCTCGGCTCTCTGTGTCGCCTTGATGGCCTTGGCACAATCGGCATGGGCGCAAGAAGAAGCATTGGAGCTTGCATCGACTGAGTATCCGCCTTTTTACGGCTCCGAGTTGGACGATAATGGTTTTGTTTCGGAGATCGTTGTGGAGGCCTTCAATCGCGTGGGCTACGGATCGAAGATCGACTTCCTGCCGTGGAGGCGGGCCTATGAGAGCGGCAAGGCGGGGAACTACGATGCGGTTTTCACCATGTGGTGGCGCCCTGAGCGCGCCGAGGATTATCACTTCTCCGACCCACTACCCTCCAATGAACTCGTCTTCGTGGTGCGCAAGGGAGATGGCGAGGTGTTTGAGGGCTACGAAAGCTTGAAAGGGAAAACCATCGGATTTGTCCGAGATTACGCAGCCCCGCCGGGCTTTGAACAAGCGGGCCTACGCGTATCGGAATCGCGCGACGATGAGGAAAACCTACGAAAGCTGCTCCGTGGGCGCGTTGATGCCGTGTTGGCGGATCGGATCGTCGCTCAACACATCATAAACACCGAAATGCCCGACGAAGAAACGGCGTTCGCGGTGCTCTCGCCACCGGTACACATCGACATCCAATATTTGGCCATCCCGAAAGTGCGCGAAGGCGGAACGGAATTGATGGCCGCCTTCAACAGCGCTCTCGCAGACATGACTTCCGACGGGACGCTGGAAGCGATTATGGCGAAGCACGGTTTTTAGTTTGGTGTTGTTTAGCGCGTACGAACAGGCTGCGACTGTACGAGCACTTTCGGCCCCTACCCTCCACTGATTGGGGCTTAAACCATCAGCCAATCAGGCTCGGTGCCGTCCACAATCCCGGACCGATGGCGTCACTCGAATGATTTGATGGCTGTAACGGCAAGCTACGCCGCTGTCTTCTCCCAACTTGGGAAGGGGTCGGGGAGTTTTGTCCAGAGGTCGGGTATGAAGGCGGGGGCCTTGATTAGACAGGCGTCGAGGCCCTTTCGGATCACTTGTTCATCCATCGGGTCGCAACCGATGAACACCAATTCCTGCCGGCGGTCGCCCCAGACGGGATCAAAATAGGGTTCCATGGCCTTATGCCATGCGGGATCTTCCGGCCAATATTCTTTGGGCGCCGCTGACCACCAGAGGCCCCGCTTTTCCGTTTTGACCAGAGCGCCGGCCATCGACAATTCGCCAACATAGCGCGGGCGTGTCGCAAGCCAGAAAAACCCTTTGGCGCGCACCACGCCGGGCCACGGCTTGTTGATGAAGCCCTGGAGTTTCATCGGATCGAATGGGTGCTTGGCGCGGTAAACAAATGAGCGAATGCCATACTCTTCGGTTTCTGGAATATGATCGGCAAAACCGTTTAGCTCCTTGTACCACAGTGGATGCTCGTGAGCCTTCTCAAAGTCAAAACGTCCGGTGCCGAGCACATTATTCATCGGGACTTGAGAGAAATCAGTCTCAGTGAGCACGGCGTCAGGGTTGAGAGCGCGAATGATCTTGCGCGCGGCATCCAGATCGCCGGGCGACGCGGCCGACACCTTGTTGAGGATGATCGTGTCTGCAAACTCAATCTGATCAACCAACAAATCGACCAGCGTACGATCATCTTCGTCACCCATCGTCTCGCCACGGTCACGCAGAAAGTCGCTTGACGCGTAGTCCTTCAACAGGCTTGCCGCATCGACCACGGTGACCATCGAATCCAATTGCGCAACGTCCGCCAAGCTCTCGCCCTGTTCGTCACGGAACTCGAACGTGGACGCGACCGGGAGGGGTTCGGAAATACCGGTCGATTCAATCAGCAAGTGATCAAAACGCCCCTGCTCAGCAAGGCCACGCACTTCCTTTAAGAGATCATCGCGAAGCGTGCAGCAGATGCATCCATTGGTCATCTCGACCAATTGTTCATCGGTTCGCGACAGGTTTGCACCACCGTCGCGAATGAGGCTCGCGTCGATGTTTACCTCGCTCATGTCGTTGACAATCACGGCGACGCGTTTGCCTTCGCGATTGTTTAGAACGTGGTTGAGCAGTGTGGTTTTGCCAGCACCAAGGAAGCCGGACAGTACGGTGACGGGGAGGCGTTCGGTGATCATATGTTATTACATCACGTTTGGTGTTTTGAAAAACGGGCGGCGCGAAGGCCACCCGTGGTGATTGCAGCCTACCGGTCAGCTGGCCTCGGAAAGGCACCCGCTGATGGAAGCTGACATGCTGCGGATGAGATTGAAGTAAAGCTCCGGTCCGTCTTCGAGGCCAGCGCCCAGCGGATCAAGGACGCCGGAACGCGCCTGCGTGCCTTCGGCGACCGTTGACACAAGCTTTGGCTCAAACTGCGGCTCTGAGAATACGCAAGATGCACCAAGCTCTTGAACCTTTGCACGAATTTCAGTGATCCGCTCCGCGCCAGGCATCACTTCAGGTGACACGGTGATTGATCCCGATGCGGTGACGTCAAAGCGCTTCTCGAAATATTGGTAGGCATCGTGGAACACGATGAAGCCCTTGTCATGCACGGGCTCGAGCTCTGCCGACACATCCGTGATCAACGCATCCAATTTCGCCATCACAGCCTCAGCATTGGCTTCATAAGTTGCGGCATTGGCAGGGTCAGCTGCGGCGAGCGTTTCCTCGATTTCGTGAACCATCGCCTTGGCATTCATCGGGTCCAACCAGATGTGCGCGTCGAACTCACCATGCGCGTGGCCGTCATGGTCGCCATGATCATGGGCAGCTTCAGCTGTTTCCTGATGCCCATGGTCGTGATCATGATCATCTTCGGCGGCTGCAATCTTCTCAGCGCCATGGTCGTGATCGTGGTCATGGTCGTCATGGGCAGCCTCGGCGGTCTTTTCGGCACCATGATCGTGATCGTGGTCATGATCATGTTCTGCCGCTGCAGTTTCTGCATGATCATGATCGTGATCATGGTCATGGCCAGCTTCGGCGGTTTCGTCGTGATCGCTGTGGTCATGCTCATCAAAGGCGCCACCTTCGCGGAACTCCAGCTTGATGAGGTCATGCGCATCCATCATCTCGACGGATTTCGCATTTGCAGCCAGCGTCTCAACCGGACCTTCTAGGAAAGCCTCCAGCTCATGGCCGATCCAGAATACGACATCGGCGTCTTGCATCATCTGTGCCTGCGATGGCTTGAGCGCGTAGCTGTGCGGCGAGCCAGCACCCTCAACGATCAATCCCGGTGTACCAACGCCTTCCATGACGGCTGCGACGAGTGAATGAACCGGTTTGATGGAAGCAACAACGTTGACCTCCGCTTTTGCGGCCAGCGTGGTGCCCGCAAGCAGCGAAGCGGCGAGCACAGGGGTCAGTGATCTGTACATGGAAGTCTCCCTTGATGATGGTATTAGAGGCGCTCAAAGTGCGCGCGATTGTGTAATGCTATAACGTGTGCGATGAGATACGCAACCGCCAGTTATCAAGCAAGTGACAAAGCGTTTTCGTTTATGCTGAAAACACCAGACACATCCGTCATACTCGACAATGCGGGCGTCTATCGCGCCGGGCGCTGGTTGGTACGGGGCGTTTCCATGTCCGTGGAGCCCGGCGAAATCGTGACCCTGATCGGGCCAAATGGTTCCGGCAAATCGACGACTGCGAAAATGGCTTTGGGCTTGATCGCGCCAGACGAAGGGACCGCGACACAAAGAGAAGACCTGCAGATTTCCTATGTACCGCAGAAGCTGAGCATCGACTGGACGCTACCGCTGACCGTGAGCCGCTTCATGCGACTGACCGGACCCATAAGCGAGCAACAGGCGACCGCCTGCCTTGAGGAAACAGAGGTGTCACATCTCGAAAATTCGGAAGTGCGCACCCTGTCCGGCGGTGAATTTCAGCGGGTTATGCTTGCGCGGGCGATGGCACGCAATCCTGATCTGCTGGTGCTGGACGAGCCCGTGCAAGGGGTCGACTTTTCGGGCGAAATTGCGCTCTACGATCTTATCAAGCGCATTCGCGATGAGAGGCACTGCAGCATCCTGCTGATCTCCCATGATCTCCACGTTGTCATGGCTGCGACGGATCGGGTCATCTGTTTGAATGGCCATGTTTGTTGCTCCGGCACACCAAGAGCCGTTGCGTCGAGCGCTGAATACAAGGCGCTGTTTGGCGCGCGTGCCGCCTCAACGCTCGCGATCTACGAGCATGACCATGATCACACTCATTTGCCCGATGGTCGGGTTCAACATGCCGATGGCAGCGTGACCGACCATTGCCATCCAGAAGATGGCCATCACCATGCGCACGAGACATCATCTGAGGAGCACCCGGATGCTGGATGATTTTTTCACGCGTGCAATCATTGCCGGTGTTGGCGTGGCGCTCGTAGCGGGACCGTTGGGCTGCTTCATCGTTTGGCGCAGGCTTGCCTATTTTGGTGATACGCTTTCTCACGCGGCATTGCTTGGCGTCGCGTTGGCGTTGTTGTTTGAGGTCAACATCACAGTGGCAGTCTTCGGGGTGTCCGTTTGCGTGGCACTCGCGTTGATGCTTTTGCAGAAGCGGGCAAGTCTGTCATCGGACTCGCTGTTGGGCCTTCTTGCGCATGCGTCGCTGGCCATCGGATTGGTCGTGCTTGCATTCATGACGTGGGTTCGCGTGGACCTGATGGGGTTCCTCTTTGGCGACATACTGGCGGTCTCAAAAACAGACATCGCCGTGATCTGGGGCGGCGGTGTGGTGGTGCTGGTGTTCCTTGCCGCGGTATGGCGGCAGTTGTTCGCGGCCACGGTCAACTTCGAACTTGCACAAGCCGAAGGCATGCATCCGGAGCGCGCCAACATCATTTTCATGCTGTTGATGGCTGCCGTGATTGCGATCTCGATGAAGATTGTCGGCGTTCTGCTCATCACCGCAATGCTGATAATCCCCGCAGCGACAGCCCGGCGGTTTGCCGTCGGGCCGGAACAGATGGCACTGATCGCCTCGGGCATTGGCGCTCTGGCCGTGGTTGGTGGCCTTTTCGGATCGCTTGAATGGGACACGCCTGCGGGGCCGAGCATCGTCGTGGCAGCATTGGCGATATTCCTCGTCTCGATACTGCCGTTCTTCGACAAATCGCGAAAGAAACCGCCAAGTGAAACTGAGTTGCCGAAAGGACGGTCTGCATGACGGAAC
>JBCBHR010000138.1:0-5769 GCA_038525365.1 Pseudomonadota bacterium
TTGTGGGGCTGGTCTGGATCGCGGCTAAGAGATCGAAGATGCCGCAGCCTTTGCCGCTCAAAGCGGTCATATTTGCAGCACTAGGCCTGTTTGCCTATCACGCGCTTTACTTCAGCGCGCTGAAGTCTGCTCCGGCAGCCGAGGCGAGCCTGATCGCATATTTATGGCCGCTCTTCATTGTGCTCGGCAGCGCGTTTTTGCCCGGTGAGCGGCTGCGCTGGTACCACGCAGCCGGTGCATTGCTCGGCATGATCGGCTGTGCATTGTTGGTCACCGGTGGTCGGCTCGACAGTTTCGAGGGTGCCCACTTCACTGGTTATGCGCTTGCGCTCTGCGCGGCTTTTACTTGGGCTGGATACTCGCTGTTGTCGCGTGCCTTTGCTGACGTGCCAACCCAATTGGTCACGGTGTCCTGCGCCATTGCTGCGATCCTGTCGGCCATCGCATCTTTGTGGCTGGAGCCCGTCGCTTGGGCCCTCAGTCCGCTACAATGGGCATCACTTGTTGGCCTTGGCCTGCTGCCACTCGGCGGTGCGTTTTACGTTTGGGACTACGCGGTCAAGTTTGGTGACATCCAATGGATCGGAACGGCAAGCTATGCCGCGCCACTGATCTCAACGCTGATACTGGTTGCCGTGGGCATAGCAGATCCGGCGCCGGGCTTGTTTGTCGCTTGCGCGTTGATCGTCGGTGGCGCTTTGCTCGCGTCGGGGCGTCTTGCGAAAAAAGCTCAGGACCCGGCCTGACGCGGAACGGGCCGCCAATCCGGCTCGGCCAGTTCAAACGACGAAAACTCAAACCCGGGCGAAACTGTGCATCCGACAAGTGTCCAGTGGCCAAGCGACGCCGCCGTCTGCCACCAATTGGCTGGAACGATGACCTGTGGCCGCTCTCCGATGCCGAAATTCGTACCCAGACGATGTGCTTGCGCGTCGTGCCCATTGGGCGACAGCGTAATCACCATCGGTGCGCCCGCATAATGATGCCAAACCTCAACGGCATCGGTGACGCGATGCCAATGCGAGACGTCGCCACCCTCAAGCAGGAAATAGATCGCCGTCGAATGTGACCGCCCGCCATTGCCCGCCTCGTCGCGAAATGTCTCAGCATACCAGCCGCCTTCCGGATGCGGTTTCATGTTCAGCATCTGGCGAATTTCATCGGCGCGGTAATCGTCTTGCATATCGGTCTCCCGCCGCGATCAAGAAGCCATTTGCGAAGCTGCGTCAAATCCGCTTTGCTTTACATCGAAGAGAGGTGCGCCAGCCATGCACATGGATATTGTCGAATTGCGGGCTTGGTATCATTCCAACCTTGGCAAGAAGGCCGCTCAACTAATCGGCATAGCGCTGTCTCGCATATGGCATCCACTGCCCAATGAGCGCTTGCTTGGCCTCGGCTACACCCGACCGTGGCTGGAGCGGTTTGAGCCGGACGCTGAAAGGGTGTTGGCCTTCAATCTCGCCAACCACGGTGCCGCGCGTTGGCCGCGCCAAGGTCCGTCCCGCACTGCATTGGTGTTTGATGAGGAACTGCCGCTGACCGACAGCGCCGTGGATCGCATCTTGATGGTTCACACGCTTGAGCATTCCGAAAATCCGCGCGAAACGCTGATGGAGGCGTGGCGGGTTCTGGCGCCCAATGGTCGCCTTGTGCTGGTCGTGCCCAATCGCCGGGGCGTCTGGGCGCGCATTGAATCAACGCCGTTCGGGACAGGTCGCCCGTTTTCACGTGCTCAGTTGATCAGACTGCTCCGTGACACCAATTTCACCGCAACTGCAGAAACCGAAGCTCTCTTTTTTCCACCGTCACGACGGTTCCTGACGTATCGTCTGTCGTCCCGGCTCGAGCGCATCGGGCTTCGGCTTTGGCCCATGCTGTCGGGCGTGTTGGTGATTGAAGCGCAAAAGCGTTTGTATCAAGGCTTGCCTGTCACCGAACGGCAATCGCGCCGCGTGTTTGTGCCGGTGCTTGCGCCGCAAGGATCGGTTGCAGGCCGTGCGCAACGCAAAGACCGGGACTGAGCGTTTGCGCCCGTTGGCGATCTGGCTTAGAGCCGTCGCCGATGAGTGATCAGGACCTTCAAAAGCTGGCAGAACTGCGCGCCAAGATCGATATGGCCGACCAGTCGATCCATGCGCTGTTGATGCAACGCGCCGAGGTGATTGACGAGTTGATCAAAGCCAAGGGCGCAAGCCGCGCGCAGGGCGCTGCGTTTCGTCCGGGCCGGGAAGCCCAAATGATGGAAGTACTGCGAGCACGTCATGGCGGGTCCATCCCGTTTTCCACGATTGTGCATATGTGGCGGGAGATCATCTCGACATTCACTTGGCTTCAAGCGCCCTACGCGGTTCACATGCCAGCCGATCCCGATGGCCGACTGACGGACACGGTGCGCTTTCAATTTGGCTTTACAGTCCAGCTTGAGCGCCACGAGACCATCGGTGCTGCCATGGACGCGGCAGCGCAAGACGGCAACGCCATCGCCGTGGTTCCGGTGCAATCCAACACAGAATGGTGGCCGACGCTTGGAGGGGATACGGGCCTTCACGTGATGGCGCGCCTGCCCGTCGCGCCTGTCCCCTTTGAAACTGTCGATGCGCTGGCGCTGGCACCGCGCCTATCTGACCCCGTGCCATTTGAGTGGCGCGCCTATGTCGTTACGGCAGGATCGCGGGCCGTTCTCGACGATTGGGACGGCGGGGTGGTCATCGACCAGCGCTTAACGGAAAGCGATGGCGCTGTCGAAGCGCTCATCGCTCTTGCGCCGGGCGCAAAGACGCCGACAGACCTGCTCGACATACGCGCCGCAGGCGGCTATTTCGCGCCGCTGACCGACCAATCAACTTGAAGTCTGACCCGCAACCGACGGATATCCGACATGGCCACTGACACAGACGCGAACATCCCGCAGCCGAAGCCCGGCGTAATGGACATCCATGCCTATGTGCCGGGCAAGGACAAGGCACCGGCGGGTGTGAAACTGCACAAGCTGTCAGCCAATGAAACACCGCTCGGCCCCAGCCCGGCCGCGGTTGATGCCTACAATGCGGTGAAGTCAAACCTCGAAATTTATCCCGATGGTCAGTCGCATGCGCTGCGCGACGCGATTGCCGAGACCCATGGCCTGAACACGGACAACATCGTCTGCTCGAGCGGTTCTGACGAGTTGCTTGGGCTCCTTTGCCAGACCTATCTTGCGCCGGGCGATGAGGGCATTTTCACCGAGCACGGGTTCCTCGTCTACCGCATCCAAATTCTGGCATCTGGCGGAACGCCGGTGGTCGCCAAGGAAACCGACTACACGGCCGACGTGGATGCGATCCTGGACGCCGTGACCGAGCGAACAAAGATCGTCTTCATCGCAAATCCCAACAACCCAACAGGCACCTATCTGCCCGACGCAGAAGTGCGCCGTTTGCAGGCCGGATTGCCACCGCATGTGCTGCTCGTCATCGACGGTGCCTATGCGGAATATGTCCGGCGCAATGATTATGCCTCGGGGATCGAATTGGTTTCGAGCAGCCAGAATGTCGTCATGACTCGGACTTTCTCCAAGATCCATGGCCTCGCCGCGTTGCGTGTTGGCTGGATGTACGGCCCGGCGCATGTCGTCGATGCGATCAACCGCGTGCGCGGTCCCTTCAACGTCAGCGCGCCATCCATCGCCGCTGGCGCAGCAGCGATCCGCGACCGCGCGCACATGGACAAGGCGATCGTCCACAATGACGAATGGCTGGTGAAACTCACGGAAAGCCTGAGGGCCATCGGCCTGCAAGTGACGCCAAGCGTCGGCAATTTTGTGTTGATCCACTTTCCTGAAACGGCGGGCAAGACTGCAGCGGACGCCGATGACTATCTGGTCGCGCGCGGCTTCGTTCTGCGCCGCGTCACGTCCTATGGCCTGCCCAATGCGCTGCGCATGAGCATTGGCACTTCAGAAGCCAATCAGGGGGTGATCGATGCGCTGACGGCGTTCATGAATGCTGGCAGCGCATGAGCGACCAAATTCCGGTTCACTTCAAACGCGTCGCGCTTATCGGCATCGGCCTCATCGGCTCATCGCTTTCCCATGCGATCCGAAAACACGGCTTGGCCGACCACATCGCGGTTGCGACGCGAAGTGCGAAAACGCTTGAGCGCGCGCAGTTCCTTGGACTTGGCGACAGCTACCACGCTGATGCAACCAAGGCGGTGGACGGCGCCGACCTTGTCATCGTCAGTGTGCCAGTTGGGGCAAGCGGCGCGGTCGCCGAGGCGATTGCGGCGCATCTGGCACAGGAGGCCATTGTGACCGATGTCGGCTCAACCAAGAGCTCTGTGGTGACGCAAATGCAGCCGCATTTGCCAGATCATGTGCATTTCATACCGGGCCACCCGATTGCGGGCACCGAAGAATCCGGCCCAGATGCGGGATTTGCGAGCCTTTTTGAGGGGCGCTGGTGCATCCTGACGCCGGTGCCGGGCACCGATGCGGGCGCCTTGGCGAAGCTGACAGCGTTCTGGGAAGCGTGCGGCTCGTTCATCGACTGCATGGACCCCGCGCACCACGATCAGGTGCTCGCGCTCGTGTCGCACCTTCCGCAACTCGTCTCCTACAACATCGTGGCGACCGCATCCGAGTTTGAGGACGTCTCCAAGGCCGACGTGATCAAATATTCCGCATCCGGCTTTCGCGATTTCACGCGCCTGGCCGCATCCGACCCGACCATGTGGCGCGATGTCTGCCTCCACAACAAGCAGGCGATCCTTGAGATGTTGGCGCGGTTTTCCGAAGACCTGTCTTCCCTGCGCGCTGCCGTCAGGCGCGGGGATGGCGACGAGCTGCACCGACTGTTCACCAAAACCCGTGACATCCGCAAATCCATCATTGAAGCCGGTCAGGATGTGGAAGCGCCGAACTTCGGGCGCACGCAAACCGCAGACTGAGATCAAAGCGGCGGAATTTGCCCGAGCGGGATAAAGCCAAGCCGTGCTTCGCCGTCGCGCACAGTCACGGTCAATTCAACCTCATCACCGTTTTCACCACTGCGCGGCTGTAACGCCAAAATGCCGCCAAGCGCCGAACCGGCATTGGCGGACACCGCGTTGACCGCTTCGAGCACACCATCAACATCCACAATGCGCATCATAAGCGTCGCGTTGACGAGACCATCGGCGTCCACGTCGAAAGGGCCCGTGATGATCGCGCCGCGATCCTCGGTAAGCTTAATCGCCAAACGCCGAAGCGTCCCCGAAAGCCCGCGCGGCGATTGCGTATCGAAACGCGCGCCCTCAATTTTGGCGTCAAAATCCACATCCAGCGGTGGCAGACTAAGGCCTGTAAGGCCCTCGCCCTGCACTTGCGCACCTTGTGCAAAAAGCGCCGCATCGACACCAGTTTCCACTTCACGGGAAAACCCGGTCAAACGGTCTGCTCGCACCTCCAATTGCCCATCTGACGCTGTGAACACGCCGCGCTCAAACTCGACGGAATAGGCGCGGCTGCCGGGCGCGCGCGCTTCGATCACCGCACGACCGAGAACGTAGTCCAGCAACATGGGTTCCGCGCCATTGGCAGGCGTTATGGAAACCGGTGCATCCAACTCAACGACGATCTTGCGCGGTTCATAGACTTGCGCCGCCGAACGAAGAGCACCAGCTTCAACAACCAAGCCGGTCAACGTGTTGCGCAGCGCAAAGTCATCGCAAAAAAGCCCCATCCGAAACGGATATCCGCGAACTGCCTGATCGTCGCAGACGATGTCCAGCCCCTCGGCGGCCTGCGCG